>JACQRQ010000108.1 GCA_016206405.1 Elusimicrobiota bacterium
ACATAAACCCTTTGCCCCCCAGTGAACTGCCAGATTGCCTATCTTTATCATCTGCCTCTTAAGTCTCCGCTACAACTTGGTCGATATACTCTTTGGCCCTACCGGAAGCTGGCCACCAAGCGGATCAAGAGTCCGCACATTAGAAAATATCTGGATCGATTGTTCAGGCAGATGCTTGATTATCGTGGCAAGCCCCTCCGGCACATCGCAGTTCTGTCGGGAGATTCTTCAAGCGAATTTCCTCCGATGCTGGAGACGATCCATAACGAAATGCGGGACGTCCTTGGATCACTTTTTCTCAGTGCGGTGATCCGGAATAATAGTTTGCTCGGCGACGCGGTATCCAGTGAGAACTTCCATCTCGTGATCCAGAACTTTCAGCCCGGCTCTAACGGCTGCGTCACTTCGGACGGCAGCTACATCCGCACGAAGGTCATTAGCTCCAAGCTGCGAGACGCCGGGATACATCTTCCAGGTTTTGTGCCCCAACCAGAAAGGCTGTACTTTGACGAGACTCTCCTGCAAGGGTGTTTACAGTGTTTCTCCGACCCCAGGCCGACGTTGAAGTCGAGGATTGCTCCCTCCATCCGGTGGGTCGCTCATGCCTACACCAATGTCGAGCACTTCTCCTACTACAACAGGATTCTACTCTTAATGATTGCCTTTGAAATTCTTGCCGATCAACCAGACAGCCTGAAGCAGGATAGCTTTGGAGCTTGGCTGGACTCAGTATGGGGCACCTCCAAACAGAACAAGTTCCACCTCCAGCAGACATCATGGGCCTCGGGAAAGGGGCCGTTCGGTAAGGTCGGCTGGTGGGGTGTCGAGTATTATCGCTTCCGCAGCGCCATCATCCACAAGGGCGATCCCAACAACCTTAAGACCCACGACCATGTCGGGAGGGAGTTCTTCGCTACTGGCGTCCAAATCTTTGCTGAGTGCGTCAAAGATCTCCTGCGACAAGAGAACTTCATGCCCACCCTTACTTTCTCTGAAAAATTAATTCGGGCGGGCCACCTCACCTCCCGACCGTGAGCTCCTCCACCACCTTTTTAACGCCTTGAGTCTCCCGGGCGATGGCGACGGCCCTTTTTCTCTCCTTGCGGGAAGAAAGGGTCCCCCGAAGGGTGACGACGCCTCGGACGGTGTCCACGTTGATGCTGCGGGCTTGAACTGTTTTGTCGGCTATGAGCTTGCTTTTTATTTTTGCGGTGATCCACTGATCGGAGAGAGTTTCGGAAGCGCTTTGGTCCTGTCCCGCCACATAGCCGCCTTCGGCGGCTCCCCCGAGGAGCACCCAAAAGCATCCGCTCAAGTTGAGGCTTGCAAGCCCCATAATGAGGGCCAGCATGCAGTTTTTAGTTGTCGCGGTTTTCATGCGCGCAGAACGAAATATTCAAAGGATGACGCCGCCGACGGCGCCCTTGAGGCGAGACGGCGCGCGCATGTCTCCCAGGAACGCCCCCCTCTACTCCGACAATTCCCCCGCCTCGCCCGCTTCTTGCAAGTCTTTTCTGATGTTCTTAAGCTCTTTGCGGTATTTTTCTCCGTCGCCGTAGTCGAAGAAACGGTGGTAATGGGGATGCGGCGAGGGTCTGCCGGCCGCGTGCTTGATGGGGCAGAAGTATTGCTCCGTCCTTCCTGTTATTTCCCTGGCGTAGGCCATCAAGCCGTTCGCATAGCTGCAGTAGTAGCAATTGAACTTTTCAAGGCCGCTTAAATAGCTCAAGCGGTGCCGGTCATGGATGATATACTTGGCGCGGGAAACTTTGGGGATCCCGTAGCCCGGGAAACAGATGGTTTGGTAGAGGGTGATCGTTATATCAAGCAGGAGCAGCGGCACGATCATAGAATAAATGGCCGGGGATGTCAGCAGATTCAGCAATTCGGCGCGGGGCGCAACGGCGGGAAGCCTCCGCTGAAAGCTTTGCTGGAAAGCCCCGGTCTGGTTCGCGAACCGCAGCCTGCCTTGCCCGATCCAAATCCGCAACTCCTCGCGCTTCGTTTGAAGCCCGCTTTGCAGTTCGATCTCGAAGCGCTCCATCGTTTCCAGCAACTCGGTGATTTTATCGTTCATTGGACCTTTCTCCTACCTCAACGGCTGATACGATTCGTGGCGCGAAGCTTGTCGACGGCGGGCGGAAGCATCTTCAAAAAGGCTTCGATTTCCTGCGGCTGATTTCCCCAACCCAGAGATATGCGCAGAGCTCCCCGGACCCAATCGGAGGAAATGCCCATGGCCTTGAGGACATGGGAGGGCTCAGCCGCGCCGGAGGAGCAGGCGGAGCCGCTTGAAACGGCGGCGCCTTTCATATCGAGCGCGACCACCAGATTGTGGCCGTCAATTCCCTCCAGACAAAAATGGACGGTATTGGGCAGGCAGTGGACCGGATCGCCGCTTAAGTGAGAGTCCGGCACCGCGGCTAAAATGCCCTCAATGAGGCGCTCGCGCATCCGAGCCCACTCTTGGGCGTGCCGTTCGCCCTCGGTTCGGATCAGCCGGCACGCCGCTCCCAGGCCGACGATAGAGGCGACGTTGAGCGTTCCGCCCCGCCGGAATTTCTCGTAATTGCCGGTGATGAGCGGCTGCAGCCGCGCGCCTCGCCGGACATACAGCGCCCCGACGCCCTTGGGCGCATTGAGCTTGTGGCCGGAGAGCGAAAGCAGGGAAACGCCCATCTTCTCCACATTCACCGGGATTTTGCCGACCGATTGAACGGCGTCGGTGTGGAACAAAACGCCTCGCTCCCGGCAACGGCGGGCCATCGGCTCAACGGCCTGGATGGTTCCCACCTCGTTGTTGGCATGCATCACGCTGACCAGCGCGGTGCGCTCGCTGAGCGCCTCTTCAACGGCGCCGGCGGACACCGCGGCCTTGCCGTCCACCGGAAGAAAGAGCGTCTCGAAACCCCTTCTCTTCAACAAGCGCGCGCAACTGATGATGGCCTCATGCTCGATGGAAGTCGTGATGATTTGATTTTTCTTGCTGCCGGAACTTTCAAAAGCTTCGTAAGCGGCGCCCATGACGGCAAAAACGTCGGACTCGGACCCGCAGGAGGTGAAAACGATCTCATCGGGACTGGCCGCGCCGATGAGCCGAGCCGTTTCAGCGCGCGCCTCTTCCAGCGCCCGGCGGCTCGCTTGGCCGAGGGCGTAGACGCTGGAGGGATTTCCATACTGCCCCTGCAAGAACGGCAGCATGGCGTCCAATACCTCCGGACGGATGGGCGTCGTCGCGTTGTGGTCAAGATATATCATCTACTGACCGAAAGGAAAGTTCTTGAAAATATCTTCGCCGACCGTCTGGGTGGGTTCCTCGCCGGCGCCTTCCGCCGGCTTGGCCGGCTCTTTCTTGGCTTTATCCTTTTCCTGGGCCTTGAGCGTTGCGGCCGGGGTAGGCTTGGGCCGGGCGCCGCCGGGAAGCTGCTGCGCCGCTTCCGTTTTGCTGACGGGATGGACGATGGTTTTGCGGGAGCCTTCGCCGAAAAGAATAAATCCGGAATGCTGATCGTAAAATATCCGGAAACCGCTTTCCTTAAGCTGCGGCTCGTAAGAATAACCCAAATTCATCCTCTCCTGATCCCATCCGGGATTGTAGCGCAGCGTTCCCTTCACGTTGACATGCCCTTCATAAATAGGAGTGAAGAACCTCAAGCGGTAGATTCCATTGGTGTCGCTGACGGATGAATCGAAGGAGGTCGAGCCGGTCAAGCCGGGCAGGGACTTAGCCAAAGTTTCCTGGCCTTCGGCCTTGCCTCCCGATTCCCCCTGCGCGGCCGTGCCCTCGGTCAAGAGCGCTTCCACCACCACGCCGGCGATCGGGTTGTCGTCATAATCGGTGATCTGCCCCTGAATATAACCTTCAAGAAAATAGGTGTAATCCGGCCTCGAAAAAAACAAAAACTGCTTTTTGCCCGTGACGCGGTGGGTGACGATCACGTCGATGAGGCGCCCGTCGGTCAAATTTTCCTGGGAGATTTTTCTGACGCCGCCTCCCCAAATAGATCCGCACCCCGAGCAGAACGCGACAAGGCTCAAGGTGAAGGCTATTCCCGACAATGGGGACTCAAAAAGCGAGCGTTCGCGAATCAATTTTTTATCCAGAACTTGACGCGCCGGTTTTTCGCTCTGTTTTCGGGGGTGTCGTTGGGTACCAGCGGCCGGAACTCGCCGTAGCCGACCGCCGCCAATTTTGCCGGAGGAAACCCCTTTTGATAAAGCAAATAGCGCACCACATTGGTCGCCCGCGCCGTGGAAAGCTCCCAATTGGACGCGAAATTCGCGGTCCGGATGGGCCGGTCATCCGTATGCCCCTCGACGACGATGTCATTTTTTTGGACCAGTTTTTGGAGGATGGGCGCTATCCCTTCCATCACCTGAATCATATGCGGCGTAAGCTCCGCGCGACCGCTTCCAAAAAACTCAACCTGTCCTTGCTCCTCCAATGAAATCTTAAGCCCCTCGCGGTCCAGTTTGACCTCTCCCTGAATCTTCCGCTCCTCCAACATCGCATGGATCTCCTTGGCGCCTTCCTGAAGATCTTTATTTAAAGCGCTGGATAGGGCGAAAAGGATGATGAAAAAACAGACCATTTCGGTCATCAAATCCGCGTAAGGAAAAAGCCACATGGGGGCCGCGTGGCCGAATTTGGCCACCCGCGGGTCGACCTCCTCCACCATGCCGTGGGCGGGTCTCAAGGCCATCAGCGCTTCACCGCCCTTCTCTTGGAGGGCTCCAGGTAGGCCTTTAAATTGGCCTCCATCACGCTGGGGGCGGCCCCGCTTTGAAGCAGCAGCACCCCCCGGACGATGATTTCCTTGATCAAAAGCTCCTCCTCGGAGCGCCGGTGCAGTTTCCCGGCCATCGGAAGAAAAATGAGATATCCCGATCCCAAGCCGTAGAAAGCGGCCGACAGAGCCAAGGCCATGCGCCGGGGAACTTCCTGCACGTCGTTGACGTTGGAAAGCATCAATATCATCCCAAGCACCGTGCCGATGATGCCGAAGGAAGGGGAATAGGTGCCCAAAGCGTAAAATATCTCCCGGCCGACCTTGTGGCGTTCCCGGATGAATCCTATTTCGGTGTCAAGCATGTTACGTATGAATTCCTGATCGGCCCCGTCCACGACGAACTGGACGCCCCTTCGCAAAAAATCATTGCGGATGGCTTTGACGTCCGGCTCCAAAGCCAAAAAGCCGTCCCGCTTGGCTTTTTCGCATAAGTTGCCAAAAGTGGTGATGATCTCGGAGGTGTCTTCACCGGCGGAGGTGAGGACCTTGCTTAAAACCTTCCCCAGCCCCACGACCTGGGAAATGGGATAATTGACCAACAACGCGCAGAACGTCCCCCCGAGAACGATGAAAGCCGCCTCGGGATTTAAAAAGGGCACAAAGCCGCGGATGCCCTCCGTAATGAATATGGATGAAACGACCAGCCCCAGGAAAACAAAGATGCCCGCTATGGTGGCGATATCCATAATGCCCGGAAAACCTCAGCTTTGTTCAAATCCTTCTATCGGATTGATCACGCGCCTTTCGGCGTTCACCCGCTTGCGATAATCTACAACTTTTTGGACCACCCCCTCCACCGTATCTTTCACCACGAACCGGTTGCCGGTCACCAAGCTGATGACCGTATCCGGCGCCGCCTCGACCGATTCGATCAATTCCGCGTTGAGCGTGATGATTTGCCCGTTGATTTTTTGAACCTGGATCATGCTATTTCTTTTGAAAGGATTGCTTCAAGCGGTCGAGCCATGAGGGCTTTGGCGCCGTCAATTCCTTGATTTGATCCGCCAACTGGGTTTTCCTTTTTCGCTCGTCGCGCAATTGGCCGTCAAGCAGCTTCAGCCGCCCTTGAAGGTCCTTCTGGGTCTCCTCCAGCTTTTTCTGAACCTCCTCAAGTTTTTGCTGCTGCTCCGCCCGAAACGCTTCCTCTTGCCGCGCATGCTCCTTCCTGGCTTTTTCCAGCTCGTTTTGGAAGCCTTCTTTTTCGGCGCGGATGGATTCCATATTCGCCTGAAAATCCTGCTTCATCAGCTCCTGTTCTTTGATCAGGCCGACTTTCTCCTCCTGCCAGGCGTTTTGCCGCCCCTCGGCCATCTCCTGGGTCTTTACCAGCGCCTGGGTCATTTCCATGTATTCTCTCTGGATTTTTTCAAGCGCCCGGTCGTCCTCCTCTATGCGGCTTTCAAGCCTCTCCAAAAGGGCGGTCTTTTCGCTCAACTGGGCGTGGCCCCTGTCCAATTCCTCGTTGTACCTCTTTTTAACCATGGCCAACTCATCGGCCATGACGGCGGTCTTGTCGGTGAATGTTTTTTGCAGCTCCTTTTTCTGTTTATCGAGCTCCTGTTGGGTTTTCTGACGCTCCTTTTCGAACTCATCGAACCGGTTTTGACGCTCTTGCTCCATTAGAATTTTTCTTTCGGTGAGCTCCCGCGCGTACTTTTGCACTTCTTGGTCGACGCGGCCCTCCATTTCCTTCATTTGCTGGCGCAGCTTGGATTTTTCCTCCTCCTGCTCCTTCCCAAAGGCCTCCCATTGCAGCCGGAGTTTGTCTTTCTCCTGCTCGTGCGCCGCCTGCAGAAGCGCCAGCTCTTCTTCCTTGGCCTTGCGCGCCGCGGCTTGGGCCCCGGCGATTCCCGCCTCCTTATCCTCCCTGAGCCTTTTGGCCAAAGTCTCCATGGACTTTTCGCTTTCCAGCCTCAGCCGGTCCTCCAACTCTCTGAGGGCGCCGGACTGCTGTTCCCGGGTCCGGTTTTGAATCTCGGTAACCACCCGTTCCTTCTCGCGCAGCCAGCGCACTCTTTCATCGGCCAGCTTTTGATTCCATTCGGTCTCCTTTTCGGCCGCCTGCCGCTCCCAATGCTGCTGGAATTCCTCCCGCCACCGCCTTCTGGCCTCCCCCACTTTTTCCGCCAACTGCGCCTGGACCAAAACCTCCACGCGGCGGTTTAGTTCGCTTTCCTTTTCCGATAAAAGGGCCTGAGCTTCCTGGTTCCGGCGCTCCGTGGCTTCGGCCCGCTGCTGAGCCGCCTCGGCGGCCGCCTGAGCCTGCTCGACCAAAGCGTCCCGCACGGAGATTTCTTCGCGAAGCCTGGCGACGGTCGCTTCGCCGGCGCGCCCCTTCTCCTCCGCCTCTTCGAGTCTGAGCAGCCCTTCGTGTTGCCGCTTGGCCAAATCGGCCTGGTGCTGCTCCTCCATTTGAGCCAACAGTTTTTTAATCCGAAGAATTTCTTGGGCCTGCCCTTGACAGATCAGATTCCAGCGCTGCTTTTCAATTCTGACCTGTCCTTGCGCGGCCTGAAGCTGTCCCCGCAATTGCGCCGCTTCCTTCTCGATAGTGCCGTTGACGGCTTGCATCCGGCGAAGCTGCGCCTTCCAGTCTTCCCCTTTTTCCGCGAGCTCATCCAACTGGCCCTGCTTCTCGGCCAATGCCTTGTTGAAATCCATCTCGGCGCCGGCCCTATCCCGCTGCCAATCCTCCTGAATCCTGCGAATCTCCGAGTCTTTCTCCGCTTGGAAGCGTTCCCGAACCGTCGCCGCCTCCCGCTGGAAGCGGTCGATGTCCGCCAGCAGACGGCCTTCTCTTTCCCGCATGGCAAATTGCAGGGATTTAATCTCGCCTTCGAGCCTGTCTTTCTGCGCGGCAATCGCGTAGTTGTCCTTCTCCTTTTCGATCACGGCGCGGCCGGCGCCTTCAAGCTCGGCGGATAATTTATTGCGGCTGCGCTCGGCCTCCTCCAACGACGTTTGCGCGCCGCTCAACGCGGCTTGCAGCCTTTCTCTTTGGCCCAAGAGGACGGCAATTTCCTTGTCCTTGGCGCCGAGAGTTTCGGAAAGCGCACGGCGCTCGATCACGGCTTCGACGCTTTCCCTCTTAACCTCATCCAACTCCCGTCTAAAGTTTTCGGCTTGCTGCGCCGCAGCCTCCTGAGCCCGGGCCAGATTCCCTTGAAGCTGCTTCTCCTTCTCCACGAAGGCCTTTTCCTGCTCCATCAAGGTCCTTTCCAAATTCTGCCGGTGAGTTTCCTCCTGATGGGACAACTGCCGTTGAAGCTGCTCGGCGTTCTGCAGCAGATGTTTCTCCCGAAATGCGAACGACTCCTGGATGGATTTAAGCTCCGTTTCCCTCTGGCGCTCAAAGTCCGCCTTGAGGGAGGCGATGGTCTTTTCCAACTGCGCGCGGCTATCCAACAGCCGCCCCTCTTTCTCCCGGAACTCGGCCTGAAGCCTCTGGACGGTGTCCTCCAGCTTCAGGCGCAGCGGCTCCTCCGCGTTGGCCAGTGACTTGCGAAAGCCCTCTATCTCGGACAAAAATCGGGATTCCTTGTCTTGAAAAGCCCGGTTCACGAGCTGAACCTCGTTTTCCAGCCTGGCTTTCTGGGCGTTCAGGACGTAAATTTCCTTGTCCTTTTCCGGCAACGAATGGGCTTTGGTTTCTAGGATCGCTTTTTCCTGGTTGAGCGCCGCGATGCGTCTCTCAAATTCCTGGCCGGCGTTCTGCAGCTTTTTTTCAGATTCCAGCTTGGCGGACCTGAGCTCCTCGCTTTTGTCGCTTGCCGCTTTCTGCCAATTCGCCTTTTCGGTCAGCCAAAGCCGCTCCCCTTCCTGCAGGCGGCTTTGCAGGCGCGCCTCCGCTTCCTGAAGCCCCAATTCTTTTTGCCGGTTTATGCTTCTGATCTCCTCGTCTTTGGCCTCCAGGGATTTTTGATGCTGGGCCTTTTCCTCGCTCCAACGCCGCTCCATTTCCTGCAGCCGCATCGCGAAATGCGTCTCGACCTCCTTCTCTTGAACCTCCCTGTGCCGCATCTGGTTTTTAAGCGTCTGAACCCAGGTTTCCCTTTCCTGCGTCAGGCGCTGCTCAAGCTCCTGTATCCGGCTCTCCAGCTTGGTGCGCGCGCCGATGAGCTCCTGCTCCCGTCTTTCGCGGCGCAGCTTGTCCTGCACCTCTTTGAGCGAAGCCTCCACCCGGGAAGACAGATTGGCCTCTTCCTGGGAACGCAGGGTGGCGATCAGCGCCTTCTCGCGCTCCTCTTGAAGCTTCTTCTCCATCTCCCGAAGCTTGGCCTCGGTGGCCTGCTTGGCGAGCTCGCTTTCTTTGGACTGCTGCTCGATATTCAAGAAGCGCTGCTCGAAAGAGGAGGGGGGTTGCGCCGGATGGCTCCGGAAAGACGGCGGTTCGGGCATTTTGGGAGGAAACATCCCGGGCGGGAGAGGCGGAACGGGCGGAACCGGAGGCAGTCCTCCGCCCGATGCCGGCGGCACCGGAGGCTTGAAATCTGGAAAATCTTTTTTTTCTTCGGCCATAAATCCTCCCGGAACGACGCCCCTCGCGTCAATAAAGGATACAAAAGGGTTGTTACAAAAAGATTGCCCCAAGAGCGGCCCGTGGGCCGGGCGCGGAAAGGCGGGCCGGTTAGGAGGCGCTCAGAGCCTGCTTGAGGCTCTCCACCCATTTTTGAATCTCGGCGTCGGGCCGTATGGCCAGCAGCCTTTCGTAGCAAGTTAAAGCCTGCTGGGTTTGCCCCAGAGCGTAATACGCGCCGGCCAGATACTGGAGCGCTTCCCAGCGCTCGGGCTGTAAATTCACCACCTGCTGAAAATAAGCCAAAGACTGCTCGTGCTGGCCCTGCTGGTAGCACGCGACCCCGGCGGAGAAATAATTTTGCAGCTCCGATTCGCTCGCCGCGTTCGCGGCGCCCGGCTCGGCCGCGGACTGCGCGGAGCCCAGCGCCGCCTTGGCCACTTTGGCGCCCAGACGGGACCTTTCCTCCGAAACGGAGACCTCCTCATCCAAGCCTTCCAAAACGGCGGAGACCTTCTTATTGCGCACCACGATGCGCCCTTCCTTTTCCAAGCGCTTAAGCACGTCCAGAAGCTTTTTCCTCTCCTCTTCGACTTGGGAGGGCGCCAGCTTTTTCTCGTATTCCATCGCCTCTTTAAGCAGCGAGGCCGCCCCGGTCGACATGTTGGCCATGAACTTATTTAAAATCTCGGGCGGCGCCTGCTGCAGCGCCCGCGCCATGTGCTCGGTGCTCAGCTCGCGGATAAAAATCTGCATGACCCGCTCGGGGAAAGACGGAAAGTCCTCGAAGGTCAGTATGGATTCGCGCACCTTCTCATAGAGGGCGGGCTTCTCGTTCTTGAGATACTCGAGGATGTTCTGCCGGGTGTTTTCATCCACGTCCTCCAGCATCTTGGTCAGGTGGTCCACGCCGCCCAGGACGAAATTGACTTTCTCCTTGATCTGCTCGTCGATCGCCCGGACCTGTTCCCGCGTCAACTGCCGGATGGTGGCCGTTTCGATGGCGACGCGCGACTGCAGCTCGGCGGGCAGCGAGGTCAGGATCACGCGGGCGAATTCCGTGGCAAGGTAGGTGATCACGACCGCGATGATCCACGGCTCTTCCTTGCGGATGAGGTAGGCCAATTGCCTCAAATTGTCCGCGTTGATGTATCTAAAGGGCTTGAAATTTTCCATCTCATCTTCCTCCTCGTCTGCTTCCGGCTTGCCCTCCTTGAAGAAACCGCCGCCTCCTCCCCCCGCCCCCGCCCCTCCCGGCTCTTTGGCGTTCTCAATTTTGGAATCGACGGTCACTTCCGTCCCCGAGCTCTCCCGCAGGGTCTGCACGTAGCTGCGCAGGAAAGAGCCGAACGGGCCGAACAAAAAAAGCAGAAGCAAAAAAAGCAACACCGCGAAAATAAGCGGGACGAAAACGCCGGGATCCATCGCCAAGTCCCACCAGCGCTGCTGGAATTGAGTCGCCTGAAAGATGATTTGAGCCGCCTGGACCTTGTATTTTTTATAGGATGAGATGATGCGGTCTCTAACCAAATCCAGCTTCGCCTTCGGAATGGCGTTGTCATGAATGATGCTCACCTCAAAGCGCTTGATGATGGTCTGAACGCCCAGCACCTGGTCGTTGACGCTTCTTTTCTGCTGCGCCTGAGTTCCTTGCGTGGCCGCGGGCCTTGGACCGACGCCCGTGTCGGTCAGGAATCTGGGTTTGGGCACTCCGGGGAGCACGTACTGCGGATCATAGCTCTTGTCGGTCGCCTTTCCCTGTTTTCCCTTGAAGGATTCGAGAACCCCCATGCCTTCGCGCATTTCCTGCGCCACCCGCGATTTGACCTCCATCTCCACGTCCACGAAGACCTGGGCTTGGCCCTTGCCTAAAATAGGATCCACGATTTGCGTTTGAATCTCATTCTTCGTGTTTCTTTTGAACTCCTGCTCTTGCTCCAAGAGCCCGAAATCCGGGACCGCCGCCTGCGCGAAGACGGCGCAGGGGCGCATGAGTTGTCCCAAAATTAGGCCCAAGGCACAAAACTTGCGCATCATGGCTCTCCCCATTTATATATAAAGGAAAGAAGTTAAATTTTCAAGTCCGGGCGGGAAAAATCA
>JACQRQ010000109.1 GCA_016206405.1 Elusimicrobiota bacterium
ATGCCGTTATGCACCATCTTAACGAAATGCCCGGCCCCCACCCCGCCGCAGTGCAAATAGCCCCCTTCCGGCGCCAAAATCTTCAAAACCGGTTCCAAACGCAGAAAATCCTCCTTTTCGCCGCCGACCATCGTGCAATAGCCGGCCTTGAGCCCCCATATTCCACCGGATACCCCGGCGTCCATATAATGGATTCCCTTTGCCTTTAGAGTCCCCGCCCGCCGGATATCGTCGTGATAGCGGCTGTTGCCGCCTTCCACGACAAGGTCTCCGGGGCTCAAAAGCTCCGAAAGTTCCGCGATGTGCTCATCGACGACGCCGCCCGCCGGCAGCATGAGCCAGACCGCGCGGGGAGGCTTGAGTTTTGCGGCCAAATCCTTCAAGGACGCCGAGCCGAGCGCCCCTTCTTTCTGAATTTCGAGCACCTTTTCCCGGGTGCGATTGAACACGACCACCTTGCGCCCCCCCTTCAAGAGGCGGCGAACCATGTTCATCCCCATGCGCCCCAAACCCACCATCCCGATCTGCATCGTCCTTTGTCCTCCTGCCCATCGCGCGCGCTTCAGCTAATAAACCCTACAAAAACTTGCGCCGATTGCATAGGCCCAAGGGCCCAAAATAGGCTGGGCCCAATATCGCCGGCGGGCTGGGACCTTGGACCCGTGTGGCCGGGCGGACCAAGCGATATAATACTTTAAGCGTCATGAAAACCCCGCGCTTTAAATTTCTCGTCTGTCTTATATCGGCCGCGCTGAGCGTCCTGTGCGCGGGCCCGACCTCGCGGGCATGCGCCGCTTCTATGGGCAGGGCGCGCGCCAAAGCGCCGCCTCGTTTTTCCTTATCGGCATTCAAAGTGGCCGCGGGCAGGAATATATATTCCTTTAACGGGGTTTATTTCCGCGCCTCGCTCAAAGGCGCCAAACTGAGCCTCGTGCCGCTCAAGACATCTGAAATCCAGAGACTAAAACTCAAGCCGATGGAGACTTCCCCATCCCCAACGGCGCAGCGCTTGATGGGAACCACCAGCCTGGACAGCCGGAAAAGCCTCCGCCGCATCGCGGCCGCCTCGGAAAAATACGGCGCCGATGGAGTCGAGTCCGAGGATTCACGGCAAAAAAGCGCCGAGGATTTCGACGGGTTTGCCGCCCGCTATGATTCCGCCGTTCGATTTCGAATCACCTCCGTCAAAAGGCCCGATCCTTTCGATGACCCGGCGCCACTGGAGTTCCGCGGACGGCCGGCTCCGGACGGCCGCGGGGAAGACCGCGACGCTTTTATCCGGCGCTACGACTCCGCCGTCCGGCACCGCGTGACTTCGCCGCAACGACCGGGCATCCTGCAGAACAGCCCGAGTTTTTCTGACGTGGATTTGACGCATTGAAGCAAGGAAAGGAGAATATTTATATGAAGAAAACAACGACATTTTTAGCCTGCGCCATAATCGCATGGGGTTGCGGCCCCGCTTTCTGCGGGAGCTTTTTTGACGGCGCGGACGACGAAGATTACAACATCGGTACCCACCGCACGGCCGCCCACCAGCGCTACCTGGAGGCCGAGGCGTCGGAAAGCGACGGCGCCGCCCCGCCGGTAGTCGACGCGCAGCCGTCAAGCGGATGGAAACGGCCCAGCGACTACAACTGCACCGAACACCGCGCGGTCTCCGCGCGCCGCACCCTGCAAACGCAGGCGGAGCAAAGCCTGGATTCAACGCCCCCGCCCGTGATCGAGCCGGGAGAGGATTACAACATCGGCTACCACCGCAGAGTCGCCATTCAGCGCTACCTGGAGGCCCAAGCTGCGAAAGACGCCGACGCCGCCCCGCCGGCAACCGAGCCCAATCCTTCAAGCCGATGGACGCGGCCCAGCGACTACGACTGCACCGACCACCGCGCCCGCCCCGCCGCGGAGGCGCAGACCACAACCAGGATTTACGCCATGGAGGAAGCTCCCTTGTCCGATGTTCTTTACGAGGCGCTCAAGAGCCATACGGCGACGATGCGCATTATTCGGGAAGGGAACCAAATCGCGGCCGTAATCGATTTTCCGGCGCCCCAGGACGCCCTTCACAACTGCAAGAATCTCAACTATTTTTTCACGGAGGCGGACGAAAATCCGGCCTGCGTAGATTCTAATATCATCGAGGCTATCGAAGAGTGCACAGCCTTGAAGTTTTACTTCAAGGCTGTGGAGGCCTCCCAGAACCTTTCTCCGGACGCGTTGGGATATGAGCTCAAAAGCGACGAAGCCTCCGGAACGCGGAGCATCGCCGTCTATGTGGAAAGGTGAAGCGGAGCGCCATTCGGCGGGAGGACGGTTTATGACTCGGTGGATTTACGCCGGTTCCTGTTTATTGTCCGTGAGCCTTGCCCTCGGCGCTGCCGCGGAGCCTTCCTCCGCCTCCTCGCAAGCCCGAGGACCGTTGCTGCTCGCCTTGGCCGGCGACAGCGACTGCGCCTATCGCCTCGCTCGCCGGAGCGGGGAGGCCGAGCTTCCATCAGTGGATTGGGACGGGGCCGCGGACGAG
Source organism: Elusimicrobiota bacterium (assembly GCA_016206405.1). Lineage (GTDB taxonomy): Bacteria > Elusimicrobiota > Elusimicrobia > O2-12-FULL-59-9 > O2-12-FULL-59-9 > O2-12-FULL-59-9. The sequence goes on from JACQRQ010000109.1 coordinate 2,525, forward strand.
GATAAACCGGCGGCGAGCTCCGGCCTTGCGCCCGATCACGACTGCACGAGCCGCCGCGCTCCCCCCATTCAAGCGCCGGAAACGAGCCCCGCGCCGATGGGCGCCAAACTCTGGGCCGAGCCGCTCGGCTACAACAAGCTCTCGCAACGGCTCTCCGAACCGCAGGTCCGGACGCCGGCCATCGAGGCGGACTTCGCCCTCAACAACCTCAAGGACCGCGTCGGCGTCGACGTGGCCGTCTGCGATCCCTACTCGCCGACGATCTGCGACAGGAGCCGCTTCTATTTCCCGCAACTTCGCGTGGATCAAGAGAAAAAGCAAATTCTTTATGGCGCCGAGGTGGTGGCCGTCTACGAAGTCAAATGGATGCGCGCGCGCATCAACGCGGCCGGCTGCGGCTGGGAACTGAAGGCCGAAATTGTGGGGGGCGTGGAGGACAACGGCTTTGACAAATATCCCGTGGATTACGTGCGGGTCTATCTGGAAAAGCCGAAGCCCTCCCTGGAAATCATCGGCTCCTCCAACATAGACAGGTCGGCCGATCAAGCCGCCGCGCGCTGCGGCGCACTCCCGTAAGCGGCGCCGGCAAGACTCTCCGGAATTTTCACTTCACAGAAACCCCCCAAACAGCGCGCGCCCGGCGGCCCCGACATAAAACCTTCCACGATTTCCCCGAATGTGCCGCCGCCGCCCAAGGCGATAATTTGGCGGTCCCCCGAACGCAGAGCCCCCTCGCCAATTTAATTTCTTTATATAGGCGCTCCGTTTTTCGTAAAATCTTGAGAGGGTTTCGGAATTGCGGCGGGAGCGGCGGTAAATGCGCGGATTTTTCATAGCGGCTTTATTTTTAGCACCCATCATCCTCAGCCTCGGCTGCGGCGGAGACCCTATTGAGGTCACCCGCGTGCCCAAGGAAAGCGCGCCTTCGGAATCGGCGCAGGCCGCCTTGCCGGACACACCGCGAGCTGAAGAAGACAACGCCCCCATGGCCGCCCCGGCCGCAACGACAGCCGCCAGCGAGGTGGCATGGAAAGCGCCCTCCGGATGGAAAGAGGAACCGGCCTCGGGAATGCGGCGGGCCAGCTTCAGCGTCCAAGGCGACGACGGCCTGGCCGCCGACGTATCGGTGGTGAACCTTCCGGGCTCCGCCGGAGGGCTGCTGCAAAACATCAACCGCTGGCGGGAGCAAATCGCGCTTCCCCCTTTGAGCGAAAAGGAGCTCGCCTCGCATCTTCAGAAGACCGCGAGCGCCGCCGGCACGGTGCAGTGGGTCGACTTCGTGAGTTCGGCGCCCTTGGAGGGAAAGCATAAACGGCGCGTTCTGGCCGCCGTCCTCGAGCAAAGCGGCCAATCCTGGTTTTTTAAGATGTCGGGCGACGACCCGGCCGTGGCGGCGGGCCGCCCGGACTTCATCCGCTTTTTAGAGAGCCTCCGGCCGCGATGAAACCGGCGCTCAAGCGTTTTCTGGACGTTCTATCCTCCCTGCAGTTGACCATTCTCTGCCTGAGCTTGCTGATGGCGCTCATCGTTTTTTGCACTCTGGATCAAGTGCATTTGGGAACATTCGGCGCGGTGGATAAGTATTTCCGTCATTTTTTTCTGTATGGACCCGCTGACGGCTTCGCGCGGCGGCTCCCCGTATTCCCGGGCGGCGGCATGGTCGGCGCGATCTTGCTCTTCAACCTGAGCGCCTCGCATTTCTACCGCTTCCAATGGACGCGCCGGAAATCCGGCATTTGGCTCATCCACGCCGGCCTGATTGTGCTCGTGCTCGGCGAATTCGTCACCGGCATGCTCGCCGTCGAGTCCCAAATGGCCGTCGAAGAAGGCTTCAGCCGCAACTACACCGAATCGCCCCGGCTGACGGAGTTGACCGTCGTGGACGCCTCCTCCAAGGAACACGACGAAGTTTACAGCATTCCCGAGTCGATCCTCAGCCGGCAGAAGGTCATCCGCCACCCGAAGCTCCCCTTCACGATTTTGGTTAAAAAATACTATGAGAACTCCACGCTGGCCGACAATCCCGGCTGGGTCCGGGAACTCCCGTCCCTGGCCACGATGGGCGTGGGGAAAAAAATCATCGTCCGGCCCGCGGCGCCCGTCAGCCGCGACGATGAGGCCAACCAAGTCTCGGCCTTCGTGGAGCTCATGGACGGCGACCGTTCCCTCGGAACCTGGCTCGCGTCCACCGCCGTGGACGCCCCCCAAGGCTTCAGCTATCTCGGAGTTCCCTACCGTCTTGCCCTGCGCCACAAGCGCTATTATCTGCCCTTCACCATTTTCCTGAAAGACTTCAAGCACGATCTTTACCCGGGCACGGAAATTCCGAAGAATTTCTCCAGCTCGGTGCTGTTGTCCAACGAGAAAAAAGGAGAAAACCGGGAAGCGCTGATCTACATGAACCATCCCCTTTACTATGAGGGAAAGACGTTTTACCAAGCCAGCTTCGCTAAAAACGACACCGTGTCCATTTTCCAGGTGGTCGAAAACCCCGGCTGGGTCCTGCCCTATATCGCCTTTATTTTGGTGGGCGTGGGACTCTTGACGCAATTTCTGACGCACCTGCTGGCATTCAAGGCGGAATCAAGTCCATGAAAAAGCATATGCCCTGGCTGCTGCCGGCGGCGCTGGTTTTGTTGATGGGCGCCGCGTCTTTGCCCCCCAAAAACTCCGGCCCCATCGACGTGGAGGCTTTCGCCCGGCTTCCGGCGCTGCAAAACGGGCGAATCAAACCCCTGGATACCATCGCGCGCAATGCCCTTTTGATTTTGCGCGGGAAACAATCGCTCAAGACCCCGGACAAGCGCCTGAGCCCCGGCGAATGGCTGCTGGATATGGCCGCCCGCCCCGAACGCGCCGATGGCTACAAGGTCTTCGTTATCTACGACCCGGATGTGCTGGGGCTTATGGGCAAGGAGCAGACGCAGGAGAAATACTTCGCCTTCGACGATCTCAAGCCCTTTTTGGAGGCGGTGCAGCATCAGGCGGAGCAGGCCGACAAAATCGAGCCCAAGCTCCGTTCGCGCTTTCAAGCCGCCGTCGCCAATCTCAACGAGCGCCTCGTGCTTTATCAAAAACTGCAGAACACCTTCCAAATTTCGGGCGACGAGAATTTCCCGGACGAGATTCGCGCCTACGCCGCGAGCCTCCCCGCGGCATTGAGGGCCCTGCGCGGCCACCAGGCGGGCGGAAAATTCGACCAATCCGCGCTGATGCGCCTGGCTGGATATTTCAAGCGCTTTGAGTTTCTATCGGACGCGGCCTATTTTCTCCCCCTGCCCCCCGCCGAGGGCGATTCGCCCGACGACTGGCAAAACATGGGGGCGGGACTGCTAAAGACCATGAAGACCGGCGAGCTGCACCCGGCCATCGGCCTCTACGCCGAAATGCTCCGCGCCTACCGGGCCGCCGACGCCGCGGCCTTTGAGCGGAGCCTGTCAAAAGTTCAAACTTGGCTGGCGGGCCGGATCGCCAAGCCGGCCTCCCTGGCCGGCATGGAATATTTTTTCAACGCCGCGCAGCCTTTCTACAAAGGCATTCTGCTTTATGTCGCCGTCCTGCTTTTGTCTTTCGCCGCCTGGCTGGTCTGGCCCCAAGCGTTGGGCCGGGGCGCTTTTCACCTGCTGCTTTGGGCCTTCACCGTGCACACCGCGGGGCTCGCCTTCCGGATCCTGCTGCAAGGACGTCCGCCGGTGACCAATCTCTACTCCTCGGCTATTTTCGTCGGCTGGGTCGCCGCGCTTCTGGGAATCGTCCTGGAAAGGATAACCAAAAAAGGCATCGGCACCGTCGCCGCCGCGACCGTCGGCGCTCTGACCCTGGTCATCGCCCACCACCTCGCCTCCGCCGGCGACACGATGGAGATGATGCAGGCGGTGCTGGACTCCAATTTTTGGCTGGCGACGCATGTCGTGGCCATCACGATCGGGTACGCCTCCACCTTCCTGGCGGGCGCTTTGGCCCACGTTTACATTTTCAGGGGACTCTTGACGCGCAGTTTGAACAAGAGCTCCGCGAAAACGCTGACGCAGATGACCTACGGCATCGTATGCTTCAGCCTATTTTTCAGCTTCGTAGGAACCGTGCTCGGAGGAATTTGGGCGGATCAGTCCTGGGGACGCTTCTGGGGCTGGGATCCGAAGGAAAACGGCGCGCTGCTCATCGTTCTGTGGAACGCCATCATCCTGCATGCCCGCTGGGGAGGCTACATCCGGCAGAGGGGCCTCATGCTCATGGCCGTTTTCGGCGACATCGTCACCAGCTTGTCATGGTTCGGCGTCAACATGCTGGGAATCGGACTGCACTCCTACGGCTTTATGGATCAAGCTTTTTACTGGCTGGCCGCTTTCGTGGCCGCCCAGGCGGCCGTCATCGCCTGCGGAAGCCTGCCGCCCCGCTACTGGAGAAGCCCGAGCACGGACTAAAAATCAATGTAGATGATCGGCTGGTCCATGGTGACGGTATGGACCTGGCCGTCTCTTAAAGTGATCGCCAGTTTGGCGTGACCGTTGAGCACACGGGAGCCAAAATCGTTCAACTCATTGAAGCCCCGAAAACCGTACAGCCAGTCTTCTTGATCCGGCAGCAAGGTATGCGGCGTGACGAAATCCGGCTCACCAAGCATCTGGCGGAGCTTTTGGGAGCTCATGCCTCGAGCGATGCGCCGTTGCACGCGATCACCCCACGACCCTGCCCCATCCTCTTTGGAACGCCCCACCCATGGAACCGGGGGAGTCTGCGCATTTTCCGCCCCGGACCCTTCCGCGTAAAAAGAAAAGCCGAACGATGGAAAAATCGCCGAGTTCATCGAATGCGCTGGACCAGCCATCAGGGAACCAGTGTCAAGACTTCCCATGAGATGGTTGCCCAATTTGCCGGCAGCCGGATTTTGCCCTACCACGGACGCAGAGCCTCTCGAAAGAGCGGACTTTATTTGATTCACTTTGCCCGAGGCATTGCCGGGTCTTTTAAATTTCATTTTCTGGACTTTTAGAACTTTGCCCTCGGCGACCACGGGCAGGGCTTTAATCCTCAGCTTGCCGCTGAAAAGGCCTTTCAGCGAATCAAGCCCTGATTTCAATCCGTTAAAATCCTTAGGAAACTTGGCGAAACTGCCATAAAAACTCGCAATCCTTTCGCGAATCTCCGCCAAACCGTCATTGACCGGAGGAAAAGCTATGGATGCGACTTGGGCGGGATATTGCGCGGCCGTACGAGAAGGCGCCACATGGTGGGTCACATAGATAGCGCCAATGCCGCCAACGACCGTCAGCACAAACCCAAACTCGATTGCCCGGGTCATAAACGGAGCACGATTTAAGACCTCTTAAGCCTTTCTTAAGTATTTCTTAAGTATTTGTTAAGGCTCACCCCTTTTCGATGCGTAAACGGCTACTATAACTGTACCAGGAATTCTGCTTTTGTCAAGGTGATTTTAGTCACAATTTTTTAGCTTTGGTTACCGGCGGTTGTAAGCGCAAGGGGCAAAATGATAAAAACATGCGTGGTCAAGACAAAAGGAGGAATTATGACAAAATGGGTGGCGGCCTTATGTTGTGCGGCTTTTGTGGGTTTCTCCGGCTACCGCCCAGCGCATTCACAGAAAGCCGAGGAAAAAGCCGGCTCCGTGCCAAAAACGGAAGCCGAACAGCGTCCGGTTCGGGAATTCACCCTGCTGAATATCGAGTTTGAAGGCAGCAAAATCTGGGTTCCCGGCACGCTGCTCGTCAAAAAAGGCGAGCATGTCAAAATCAATCTCATCAACAACGCCCCATCCGGCGCCCACGGCTTCGCCATCGATGAGTTCGGCATCAAGGTGGTGGTCGAAAACAAAAAAAAGGAGACCGTAGAGTTTGACGCCGTCAAAGAAGGGCTTATTAACTTTTATTGCCACCTGCATGTCGCCCATATCGGCGGCCAAATCTTGATAATGAAGTAAGGACTTAAGGAATTTACCGGTTGGAACCGCCTGGATTTTGAATGCTTTTTTCCCACAGGTTCACAAAGTCTTTCCATTTTTTGTGGTTGTG
>JACQRQ010000110.1 GCA_016206405.1 Elusimicrobiota bacterium
CGTGGTGGAAAAGAGCGCCGACGGCCTCATCGTCCTGACGCGCGGCGGCGTCGTGCGCTTCGCCAATTCCGCGGTCAAAACGCTTTTCAGGCGGGAACCCGAGGAACTCATCGGCCGGCCGCTGCCTTTCCGGCTTTCCCCGGAGGGCGCCGTGGAAATCGAAATTCTGCGCCGGGGCGGCGTCAAGGGAACCGGGGAGGTGCATGTCACCGAGACCGAGTGGGAGGGAGCGCCCGCTCTGCTGGCCTCCATCCGCGACATCAGCGAACGCAAGCTCGCCGAGCAAAGGCTCCGGGACCAAACGCAGGCCCTGGACGCGGCCAACGCGGAGCTCAAGCAGGCCAACGCCGAGCTTGAAAAACTGAGCCAGCTCCAGACTGAGTTCGTCTCAACGGTCTCGCATGAGTTGAGAACGCCCTTGACCGTCATCAAGACCAACATCGCCAACCTGCGCAACGCGGCCTCCGGCCCATTGACCGAGGCGCAAAAAAAATGGACGCAGAAAATCGACCATCACTGCACGCGCCTCGACGACCTGCTCGGCGGCATTCTGGATCTTTCCAAATTAGAATCCGGCAGGCTCGAAACCCGCCGCGAGCCGACCGACGTGGGCCCCTTGATCCGGCAGTTGGCCGCAAACCTCACCGCCCTGGCCAAGGAAAAACAAATCGCCCTCAGTTGCCAGGCCCCCGAAAACCTTCCATGGATTTATGCCGACCCGATGCGCATCGAGCAGGTGTTGACGAACCTGATCGTCAACGCGCTGAAATTCACGCAGCCCAAAGGCAGCGTGCTCGTCTCCGCCAGGCAGGAAAAAGACTGCGTGCAGGTTTCCGTCTCAGACAACGGCCCGGGCGTCGCGCCCGAGCATCGCGAGGCGATTTTTGACCGCTTCCGCCAAATCCACGGGGCCGGCGAGCGCCGCGGCTCCGGCGGAGGGATCGGCCTGGGCCTGGCCATTTGCAGGCAGATCATCTCCCAGCATCGCGGGCGCATCTGGGTCGAAAGCGACGCGGGAGTGGGCAGCAACTTCATTTTTCAAATTCCGCTGGAGACTTCCAACCGCATCCTGGTGGCCGACGGCGATGAGGCGACCCGCCGGTCGGTGGAAGAGCTGCTTTCAGCCAAGGGCTATCCCGTGACGGCGTGCGCCTGCGGCGAGGAGGCGATACGGCTCCTCTCGGACCCGGGCCGGCAATTCGGCCTGGTGTTTTTGGAGCTCATGTTTCAAGACATCGGCGGGGTCGAGGTGGTCAAGGCGCTGCACAGGCGCCAGCCGCATGTGCCCATCATCCTTTTGACCGGCGACACCGACCGCAGCCTTTTGTTTCAGGCCATGACGCTTTCCCCCCTGACGGTCATCTCCAAGCCTTTCAAGGGCCAGGACATTCTGGATACGGTCGGCAAGCTTCTGCCCAAATGGCGAAAATCCTGATCGTTGACGACGAATTCGATCTCGTGGAGGGCATGGAGGCCCTGCTGGCGTCCCACGGCTACGGCGTGGCGACGGCGCTTTCGGGAGCCGAGGGATTGGCCGCGGCGCAGGAGCACGCGCCGGACCTGATCCTGCTCGACGTCATGATGCCGCAGATGGGAGGCATCGAGGTCTGCCGCCGGCTCAAAGCCATTTCCGCCTTAAGGGAGGTTCCGGTGCTGCTGATCACGGCCCTGCACGGCACCAGCGATAAAGTTGCGGGTTTGGACGCGGGCGCCGACGATTTCATCACCAAACCTTTTGAGCAGGCGGAGCTTCTGGCCAAGGTCCGGGCTTTCTTGAGAACCAAAAGCCTCCGCGACGAGCTTGAGAACAGCTACAACAAGCTCCGCGAGCTGGAAAATCTCAGGGATTTTTTGATCCACACCATCATCCACGACTTGAGCGGCCCATTGACGGCCATCCAAGCCAGCCTGGCCTTCCTTCAGGACGACGCGGAAAGCGAGAAAGGCGAAATTTCCAGGGAGGATGCCCGAAAATTTCTCCGAACGGCGTCGCAAAACTGCGAGCAGATGACGCAGTTGACCGACGCCATTCTGGAGGTCAACCGCCTGGAGTTGGACAAGCCCGCGCTCAAGCAGGCTCCCGTCGACCTGATGCATCTGGCGCGCGCATGCCTGGAGCGCATGGAGCCCCGGCGCAAGCAGGTCAACGTCGCCTTCCTGACCCGTTTTCCCGCCGCCCTGCCTCCCGTCCCGGCCGATGAAGCGCTGCTGGGGCGGGTGCTCATCAACCTGCTGACCAACAGCCTGAAGTTCACGCGTCCTCCCGGTTCGATCACGGTGTGCCTGCGGGAGGTTCCGGGGGAGGGGCAGGTGGAGTGCGCCATCCAGGACACGGGCATGGGAATCCCCACGGAAAATCTGGAGAAAATCTTCGACAAATTTTTTCAAGGACGCGGGAGCCGGCGAGGCTTCGGGCTTGGACTCGCGTTCTGCAAATTGGCGGTGGAGGCCCATGGCGGCAAAATTTGGGCCGAGAGCGAAACCGGCGCCGGCAGCCGTTTCGTGTTCCGCTTGCCCATGCCGCCGGCCGGCCCGGATGCGGGCGCCGGCCGGGCTTAAGACGATGCGCAGGCTCGGTTGCGCCGCGGCGGTCTGCATGCTGCTTGCCGCCGAGCTTCGCTCCCAAAGCGAACCGCCGGTCGACCCCCAGCAGATACGGGCGCAGATCAAGCATTTGGGCCAATGGTATTCCGAGGAATTTCAGAAAGAGGCCTCGCTTTTTCTGACGCGCTCGGGCAAGGGGAGCGTCCCGTACCTGATGGAGGCCTTAAACGACGAGGATCTTTCCCGGCAGGCGCGCGTCGTCGAAATCCTCGGCAATTTGCGCGACGCCAACGCCCGGCTGCCGCTCATTCTGCTCTACCAGCGGGAAAAATCGATCCTGATCCGCTGCAAGGTGCTGGAGGCTCTGGGAAAATCGAGGGACGCCGCCGTATTCGATTTCGTCGCCGCCAGGGTGAAGGACGGCAATCTCAGAATCCGCGCCTTCGCGGTTTGGGCGATGGGCGAGCTGAGAACCCCGAAGGCCGTGCCGCTGCTCATGGAAGTCATAAAAAGCGACGCCGGCCCCCCCGTCATCGCGGCCATCGACGCCCTGGGAAAATGCGGCGGCGCGCGGCAGGTTCCCCTCCTGATGGAATATCTCCGCCATTGGGACGTCCAGACCCGCTACGTGGCCGCGCTCTCGCTTGGGGAACTCGCCAACCGCGAGATGGTGCCGGCCCTTTTTGAGGCCTTGCAATGGGAAACCCATATCGACGTGCAGGAAGCCCTCGCCAAATCCTTGGGCAAGATCGGCGGCAAAGAGGCGATCTCCCGTTTTCTCGAAATCCTCAAGAAAGGGCCCTATCCGTTCGATCAGCGCGTGGCGGCGGTGGGGCTGAGAGCGGCCGGGACGCAGGCCGTCTTCCCCCTGCTTGAGCTCTTGGAGCGCGGCAGCGTCGAGGACAAGCTCCAGGCGGCGAAAATCCTGGTGTCCCTCAAATCCGCCGGCGCGGTGCCCTATTTTTTAAAAATGCTCGACAGCGAAAACACGACGGAACGCCTGATGGCCGTCGTCTCTCTGGGAGACCTCGGCGACGCCGCCATCGACAAGCGCCTGGAACCGCTGTCGGCATCGGGAGAGCTTATTATTCGCCAGGCCGCCTGGGAAGCGCGGCGGAAGATTCATGCGCAGCAGTCGCGGCGGGACTCGGAGCGGCCCTAAGGAGACGCGGTGAAGAAAAAAGTGCTTGTCGTCGA
>JACQRQ010000096.1 GCA_016206405.1 Elusimicrobiota bacterium
CAGCCCGAAAAAGCGCTGAGCGCCGCCAAAACCAGCAGCGGGATGGTCATGCTTTTGGGAGACTCGTGCGCGCGCGCGAAGCGGCCGAGGTCCCGGGGATTGGTCAAGAAGGTCAGGAAAAACAGGCGGAACATGTAAAAGGCCGTCAACGCGGCCGTAATGACCGCCAAAATCGCGATCGGCCGGTTCCCCAAGGTGGCGAGGATGACTTCGTCCTTTGAGAAATAGCCGGCGAAGGGCGGAATCCCCGAAATCGCCAGACAGGCCACGAACGTGGTGATGAAGGTGATGGGCATTTTGCGGGAGAGCCCCCCCATTTCCCGCATATCGTTGGTGTGAACCGAGTGAATCACCGAGCCCGCCGCCAAAAATAGGAGAGCCTTAAAGAAGGCGTGCGTGATAAGATGAAATAGGCCCGCCGTGTAGCCCCCGCAGCCCAACGCCATCACCATATAGCCCAGTTGCGAGATGGTCGAAAATGCCAAGACGCGTTTGATGTCGTAAGCGACCAAAGCCATGGTGGCGGCCAAAAACGCGGTCAAGCAGCCCGCCCATGCCACCACCTCCATCGCGGCCGGAGACAGGTGGAAAACCATGAACATCCGCCCGATGAGACACACTCCGGCGGCCACCATCGTCGCCGCGTGAATCAAGGCCGAGACGGGCGTCGGGCCTTCCATCGCGTCCGGGAGCCAGATGAACAACGGCACCTGGGCCGACTTGCCCACGACGCCGCAAAACAAAAGCAAGGCGATGACGGTGGCCGATTCCGGGGTTAAAAAACCCGATTCAACATGGTTGGCGACCTGGCTGAAACGAAGGGTGCCCACCGTCCAAAACAGCATCAAGATGCCGAGGAAAAAGCCGATATCGCCCAGCTTGGTGGTCATAAACGCCTTGCGCCCGGCGTAGGCCGCTGAGGGCTTCTCAAACCAGAAGCCGATGAGAAAGTAGGAGCAAACCCCCATCAATTCCCAGGCGATGAAAAACATCAGAAGATTATTGGCCACCACCAGTCCGAGCATCGCGGCCGTAAACAGCGTGATGAAGGCGTAGTACCGGGAAAAGCGCGGATCCTCGCGCATATATCCCAGCGAATAAATCTGAATCAGCAGGCACACCAGGCTCACCATAAAAAGCATGGTCAAAGTGAAGCCGTCCACCCAAAATCCGATTTCCATCTCATAAAAATCAAACGGGAACCAGGAGTAGGCGAACTCATACGGCAGGCTAAAGCTTCCATGGACGCCCTGCCACAGCAGGATCGAGGAATGCGCGAAGCCCCACACCAGGGACGCGATGCCCAAGGCGCTGCCTTTGCCGGGAAGGCGCGGCCCCCACAGCAGGATGACGGCCGAGGCCAGAAGAGGAAGCAAGGGTATCAGGTAAATATGGTCGACCATATCAGCCTTTGAGCAAATTGAATTTCTCCACGTAAACGGAAGAGACCGAGCGATAGATGGCCAGCACCAAGGCCAAGCCCACCACGATTTCCGCCGCGGCCACGGCGATGGAAAAAACCGCCACCGCCTGTCCGGTGAAATTCTGCGGATGCAGGTAGCGGTTGAAAGCCGCCAGGTTGATATTGGCGGCGTTGAACATCAGCTCCACGGACATCAATATGCCGATGATATTGCGCCGCGTCAGCGCGCCGAACAGGCCGATGAGGAAAAGGGCGAGAGACAAAATAAGGTAATGGTTCAGGCTCATGGCGTTTCCCCGCCTTCGCTTTCCGCCGCCGGCGCGGAAGGAGCGTCCTCGCGGCTGAAGATGACCGCGCCGATGAGCGAGACCAGAAGGAGGCCCGAGACGAGCTCAAAAGGCACCGCGTAGTTGGAAAGCAAAAAATTTCCCAAGGAACTGGTGGCTCGCTCCCACTCCACCGGCCGCGCGACGGCCGAGCCGGCCTCCCAAAGCACCTTGCCGAGCGCGGCGAAGATGACCCCGCAGACCAAAAGCGCCGCCACCCATTGCTCGTTGACTTGGCGCATGAGCAAATCCGCCGCCCGCCCGGAAAGCAGCACGACGAAAAGAAGCAGCACAGCGATCCCGCCCACGTACACCAGGACCTGCGCCGCGAAAAGAAAATCCGCCTTGAGAGTCGCGAAAATTCCGGCCACGGCGCTCAAAGCGAGCCCCAAAAAGAGGGCCGAGTGCATGACGTTGCGCACCAGGACGACGCATAGCGCCGAAAGCAGAAGCAGCGCGGAAAGCGAGTAAAACACGGCTTCTTGAAACATATCCGTTCCTCGGGTCAGTACGACTTTTGCGCCGGAACCAGGTGCATCGGGATTTGGCTCTCCGGCTTGCGCCATTGGCGGGTTTTGCGGTCATACCACACGCCCATAAACTCATCCCCCGCCCGCCAGCAGCGGACCATCTCGTCGCGCGAATTGAAAACGAGCTCGTAATCCAAGGAGTGCCACACGGATTTGACCTTCGTCGGGCAGGCCTCCTCGCACAGGCGGCAATAGTTGCACTTTCCAAAATCGATCTGGTACCAGGAAATTTTTGCCAGGCGTTTGTTCGTGGCCGGGTCGATCGCGGGTTCCAGGGCGATGCAAGCCGTGGGACAGGCCTTGATGCAGAGGTTGCAGGCCGTGCAGGTTTCCTTGTCGAACGTCAAAGCCCCTCTGAACCTTTGCGGGGGCGTCAGTTTCTGGCCGGGAAACTGGACCGTGATGGCCGGCTGAAACA
>JACQRQ010000103.1 GCA_016206405.1 Elusimicrobiota bacterium
ATTTATTTTAGGCGCCGGGACAAGTCGGCTTTCGCCGGCTGCGGGTCCGGTTCCTGCCGGCGTTTTTGGATTTTCCGGGAGGGGTTGACGGCGGTTTTCTTGTCGGTGATGATTTTGACCATGCCGTCCGGCGTTCCCGTGATTTGCAGAATTTCCGCGACGATGGTGAACACGAATTTCTTGACGATGATGCGGACCCCCTCGATTTTAAGAGAGCTTGGCGCGAGAATTTTCTGGATGACGACCGGTTCAAAAGCGAAATTCTGGCCGTAGGTGGGATGCTCGAATTTAAACTCGCGGCCGCGGTCGTAAATGACGATGACGTGGTTTCTGCCGGCAAAAAGCCCCAGCATGCGGAAGGGCTCGTCGTCTTCATCCTTTCCCGAGATGGCCATGACGGTATTTAAATTGAAATCGAGATTGAGTTGGGCCATCGTCTTTTGGCTGAAAAAATATAGCCTGTCCGGGTTCTGAAAATAGCCGCCCGTAAACAGCTCCAAAGCGCCGAGCTTCTGCCGCTCCGCCTCGGCGATGAACCGGGAAGCGTGCTCGGAGGTCATCTCCCTGGCGTCCGATATCGCGACCGGCAGGGATGAGCGGCTCAGGACATAGGGTTCGATTTGCGCCTGGATCCGGTTTAAATCTTCGTCTGAAATCGGGCTCAAATCGTCCCAAAGATAGGGCGGCATCAACTCCGGTCCCGCCGGGCTTTCCTGCGGCGGCGCCGCCGGGCCAGGATCGACGGCGGGCGGGTTTTCCTCGATGTCCGCGAATTGAAGAAAATCATTCTCGATGCCGAGGTTCGCGGCCTGCAAGCGAGGGCCCCCTTGGGCGCCGGCGATGGCTAGGAGAGAAAGACAGGCTAAAGCGAAAATTCTCGGCAGTCTCATGTCATGCCATAATGGGAACAATCTCGGTCTGGATGGGGGCCGTCGTCACCCGGGCCGCTCGCGCTCCCAAGAATACGTCGATTTCGCTGCGGATTCCAAATTCCTTGAGATAAATGCCGGGCTCGATGGAAAAAAGAGTGTTCGGGATGAGGCTGCGCGTTTCCTTGGTTTCAAAATCGTCTATATTGGCGCCGTTCCCATGCACCTCCGTGCCGATGGAATGACCGGTGCGGTGCGTAAAGCTCTTCCCAAAGCCGGCGTCTTCGATGACTTTGCGGCACACCCTGTCCACCTGGCAGCCTTGGATTTTCCGCCCGTCCCGGCAGGCGGCGGCCGTGAATTTCACGGCGGCGTCCCTGGCTTTCTGGACCAGGGCGTAAACGCGGGAATATTTTTCTGGAACCGCGCCGGAGGTAAATGCGGTCCATGTGATGTCGGCGTAAACCGATCCCGGCCGCGCGTTCTTGGCCCAGATGTCCACCAATAGAACCGCCCGCGGGACGATTTTCGAGTTTCTATCCGAGGGGTCATAATGCGGCACGGCGCTGTTTTTTCCGCAGGCGACGATCGGGGGATGGTCGAAGACCAAACCCGCCCGCGCCATCTTGCCGGCGAGGTATTTTTGGACGTCCATCTCGCGGATGTTTTTGCGGGCCAGGATGCATTTCTTGACGAGTTTAAAGGCGTCAAAAACAAATTTTCTCAGGAGCCTCGCGGTCCGGAGGTGGTCCTTGATCTGCCGAGTGGAGACGGCCGCCTCAAAGCTCTGGACCAAATCGGCTGAGGAAAGCACGCGGACGCCATGGGACTTGATCATTTCCAGAGTTCCGCCGTCGATGCGGGAAACGGTGGGGACTTCGGCTCCGGGCGAATATTCCATGAGGATGCGCTTTGGCTTCTTGAGGATTTGGCTTAAGGCGCGGTCCAATGAGAGGTAGCCGCCGTAGAGGAGGCGCCCGCCGGGAACTTCGCTCAGGCAGTCCGGTTCGATGGCGTGCACGAGCTTGACGGGGAGTCCGCTTTTGGGAATCCAATAAAACCAGCGGCGTGTTCGGGTGACGGAGCCGTTGAGCTCCAGGGTTTTGGAGGCGATGGGATTGATTCCCTTGAAATCGTAAAGGAGCCAGCCGTCGCACTGCCGGCTTCTAACGGCGCGTTGAATTTTTCCGATCTGCGTCGAGGTCACGGTTTCCCGTACGCCGTCGCTAAATGTCGTGCTTTAACTGCTTGGGATCTAGGCTGCCGTTCCAGGCATATTGCGGCATCGAAAAAAGGCCCTCGAAGATGCCGGTGAGCCCGCCCGCTATAGCCGCGAAGCCCGCGCCGGGGACGCTGTGGTCCGCGCGGGTCACCTCGTAAGTGTCCCTAAATCCATAATAAGCGCCGGCAAGGATTCCCAGAGGAATCCCGATGATGGCCATCAAGAGCTTCTCAAAACCGCAGGTCTTATTGCCTTTGATCGCGGAATTTTCGCCGCTGTTTTCCGGCTTGGGCACCGCGTTGTCAGTGATCCGTTCCTGCGTTTTGCCCTCTTCAAGGGACTGCCGCCAATGCCGGCTTCGAGATTGCTCCGAATAGCCCTTGGCCTCCTTTTCGACGTCGCCCGCGGAGACCCAGTCGCTCGTTTCATAGCCCGGCGTCGCCGGGGTGTCGAAGCCTTCCCTGGATTTCTCGGACGCTTCTTCAGCGGGTTTTTGAGACCAGGTTTTGGAGGGAGGAAAATACCTCTCTCCGGTCACCGGGTCCTCCAGAGGACGCGAGGCCCAGGCGAACCGGCCGAGGCCGGCGAGCATCAGGTTGACCGCGAAGAGCAGATGCAGAAACTTTCCCATGATAGGACCCTCCAAAAAGCGAGATGCCACCATCATATCACGCGGCGCTTTTTCGCGCCTGAGACTTTGGGCCTAGCGCGGAAGAGGTAAAGGACCTAAAGAGAGGTAGGCCAAAGGGCCTAATAAAGAAGTGGTAGAGTAATTATGGGGAAGTGGTAAAGTGGTAGAGTGGTAAAGTGATAAGTGGCCAACGGGGAAGTGGTCAAGGGGGAAGTGGTAAAGTGGTAATGAAGAAGTGGTAGAGTGATAAAGTGATAGAGTGATACAAGGGCGGGGAGAGAGACTGAGTTTCGCCTGCCGTTGCGTGCCCCTTTACACTTTACCACTTTACCACTCTACCACTATATCACTACCTCCCTCTGCCACTCTACCACTCTATCACTTTATCACTCTACCACCTCGTTTAACTCGGCTCCCCCGCTACGGCTTTGGGGTGAAACAATTTCTCAAGCTCAGCCTCGGTCAGAAGCTTTTTTTCCAGAACCACACGGCCGACCGTCGTTTTCCTGGCCAGAGCCTCTTTGAAAACCTCCGCCGCTTTGGCATAGCCGATTTTGGGGTTCAACAGGGCGGCCAACGACAGGCTTTTGCCGAAATACTCGTTGCATTTTTCCGTGTCGGCCTGGATGCCCGCGACGCATTTGCGGGTGAAGACGGGCAGAAAATTGATCAGGTATTGCGTGGCGCTGGTCAAATTGTGGGCGACCAGCGGCGTCATGACGTTGAGGTCCAACTGCCCCGCCTGCGCCGCCAGGTTGTTGGCGCAGTCAAGGCCGACGATTTGAAAGGCCACCATGTCGAGGCATTCCGCCATGGAGGGGTTCACTTTGCCCGGCATGATGGAGGAGCCGGGCTGCACGGCGGGCAGAATAATCTCGGCAAGCCCGGTGGTGGGGCCCGACGCCAAAAGCCGCAGGTCATTGGATATCCGTATCAGCTCGAGCGCCAATTCCTTGAGCGCTCCGGAGACCGTGGCCAAGGGCCAATGGCTTTGCAGGGCCGCGCGAGGATCGGCCGGGGGCCTCAGTTTGAGGCCGGATATCCGGCTCAAATGCTCGAGCACCGATTTGCGAAATCCCGGTTTCGTGTTGGTCCCCGTCCCGGCGGCGGTGCCGCTTAAGGCCACGCCGAGGAGATTGTCGCCGCTTTTTTTCAACTCTTCGGCCGCCAGCCCTATCGTGCTTTGGTACGCCTTGAATTCTTGGCCCAAGGTGATGGGGACGGCGTCCTGCAGGTGCGTTCTCGCGGATTTGATCGTATCCCCGAACTCCTCCGCCTTTTGGCCGAGAGCCTCCTGAAGCTCCGCCAGCGCCGGGAGGAGGGCTTTGATTTGGAACAGCGCCGCGAGGTGCGCGGCGGTCGGAAAGGTGTCGTTGGTGGACTGGGCCATATTGACGTGGTCGTTGGGATGCAGATAGGAGGCGTCCCCCTTTTGTTTTCCCGCCTTTTCAAGCGCGCGGTTGCAGAGGACCTCGTTCATGTTCATATTGAAAGAGGTTCCGGCTCCGGCCTGAAAGACATCCACCACGAACTGCTCCTGAAGCCCCCCCTCCAGGATTTCGTCGCAAGCCTCCACGATGAGTGTCGCCCTTTCGGGGTCCAGGGTTTTTAGATCCCGGTTGGCCAGGGCGCAGGCTTTCTTGATCATGGCATAGGCGCGGATCATGTTCGGATGGGCTTTGAGTCCGCTGACCGGAAAATTCTCCAACGCGCGGGCCGTTTGGATGCCGTAGTAGGCGTCGCCGGGAACCTCTTTGGAGCCTATGGAATCTTTTTCAAGCCGCGTTTTTGTGGACATAAATCCTCCTATCTCTTCGCCGCCTCAATAGTTGACCAGAATTACGGAATCTTTCAGCAGCCATCCCTTCACGCCTTCCTTCAGCACTCCGATTTCCATCCAGTCCGCCCTTGTCTCCAAGACTTTGACCCGCCTTCCTTCCGGGACCATAAAGCCGACGGAGAAATTTTCTCCCGGGCCGTTGCGCACCTCGGCGCCGTTGGCGGCGACCACGCCGAGCCCCTTTTCCTGGGAGCTTCTAAGCCACCACCACGAGCCGAAAGCGGCGTCGAGGAGCAGGAAAATAACGATGAGCCGCCCGAGCAGCGCCTGGAGCGCGGGGTGAGGCCTCAAGCCGGCGGTCGTCCAAGGATAAAGGCTCAGCCACAAAAGCAGTCCGCACGATAAAATCCAAAAGGCCGCGGCGACGGCGTTTAAGCTCAGCGCGTGAAACGCCAGAAACAACGGTTTGGGAACGCCGGGCGGATAAAGAGTCTCGCCGACCCGTTTGAGGCAGAAATCCAAATTGTAGGCGATATCGGCGTCGAGCGGCGCAAGCGCGTAGGCCCTTAAATAGGATGCGGTCGCGAGCCCCAGGTTTCCGGATTTGAAGTGGGAATTTCCCAGGTTGTAGTGAAGCGCCGCGCTGTGGGGGCTCACGGCGAGCATGTTTTGGTAGAGGGCGATCGCCTGCTCGAATTGCGACGCCAGATAGAACTCCCCCGCTTTTTTGAAATCGGTCGCGTTCGCCCCGCGGCCCGCGCCGCAGACCGGCATCGCCAACGCCGCGGCCAGAAAGAAGACCCGCGAATTTCTCATCGAATTACCTTTTCCATCTCTCCTAAAATCTCTTTGAGCTCCGCCGCCATCGGCGAGCCTGCAACGCCTCCGTCGGCGGAGGCCGGACCATCCTCCGGGGGGGCGAAGCGCAGGCTGTCGAGGCTTTCCCACGCCTCCTTGAGGCGCTGCAGCTTGTCTGCGGGGCAGCGGGGATTTCTTTTCAAGACCGCCGAGCTGATCTCTTTCCAAGTGAGCCCGTGGCCGGGCAGGTTGAGCTTGTCGGCGAGATATCCCCGCAGGGATTCCGCCAAAATCTCGGCGGCGCCCTCCCGCTCGCGCAAACGCCGCGCGGCGTCGATGCCGGCCGCGGCTTTGGCGTAGGCTTGGCGGGCGCGCAGTTTGACGGGATTCTTGTTGCGCCAGCGCGCCCATCCGGCCAGCAACAGATTGGCCGCGAACAAAACCCCCGCGGCGGCGGCATGGGCGCGGCGCGGGGCGGCCAGGGAAGCCAGAGTCTCGGCCAGGGCCGCCGAGCCCGGCTTTTCCTTGATGAAATGGATGTCCTCCGCGCCTGGGGTGATGGAGGCGGGGGCCGTTGCGCCCGCCGAGACGCTCGCGCCCGGTGGATGGGCGCCGGGGCGGACCGTCACTTTCATCGCGGCGCTGCGCAGGCTTGCGTAGCGCCTTTGCTCCGGGTCGAAATAACTGAAAGGGATTTCGGGAAATTCGATGAGGCCGGAATTTCTGGCCACCATCACCGTCTTGAAGGTCTTTGAACCCTGCACGATGTCGTCGGCTTTGTTCAAGTTGATGGAATGCACCGTGTCGAAACCCCTGAACGCCGGCAATTCCGGAAGCTTGGGCCCGAACACCGTTTTCAGGTTGCCCTGGCCTTCGACGGTCAGGGATAAGTTGACGGCGTCCCCGACATTGAGCTCCTTCTTGTCGAGGGCGGCGACAAGCCTGTACTTGCCGACGGCGCCGGAAAAGCCAGCCGGCTTGCCGCTTTCAGGCAAAGGCTCTATGAGCAGCGTCACGGGATCGGATTTGATCTCCTGCGTCCGCGCGGCGTAAGCGCCCCCGCTGAAAAATTGTTGAAAAAAGTCGGCGGCGAAGGGGTCGAAATCCGAGGGTCTTTGCACCTGGCAGCGCACCGTGGCCGGAGAGATGGTCTTGGCGCCCGGGGTGCTGGAGAACAACGCCGTTTTGACCTCCATGACGAGGTAGGGCCTGCCCCCGATGTCCGCGCGGTACGTTCTGACGGGCGGCAAATCCTCGCTGAAAAAGCCGCTTAAGTCCGGCGGCACATACTCCGGATTTCCGAGGAGATTGACCGAGGTGTGGAAACGGACGGTCAGCATGACCTGCTCGTTGACGTACGCCTTTTTTTTGTCCACGGCGGCGGCGGCAAACAGCGGCGGTTGCTGCCCCTGCGCCGGCGCGACCCCGGGTGCGGCGCCCTGGGACCCAGGCGCCCCGGAGGGGCGTGGGGAGCTCGACACGCCGCTCTGCGGCTCCACTCGCCCCTTGCCTCCGGCAGGGGGTCGGGTACCCGGAGGCGCCGGTGGCGCGGCGGCACCCTGCGCAGAGCTTCGGGTACCCGGAGGCGCCGGTGGCGCGGCGGCGTTGGGTCTTAAGACGGTGATCGTCATCGGGGCGGTTTGAAATACTTTTCCGCTGACCTTCACGGCGATGGGGCCGATCTCCGATTTTCCGACAAAGCGCGGAACCAGCACGTAATTGTATTGAAGAGAGGCTGAGACTTGCCCGTTGACCATTGAAAAATTTTGGCTTCTTCCGGAGGAATAGAGGCTGAAATTGGGAAGCGAAGGCATCTCCGGCTCCGGGATGTTGTTGCTGTTGCCCGAAATCTGGACATAGAGAAGTATCTGGTCGTTGAGGCTGACGGTCTCTTTGTCCACGGAGGCGCTGATTTGGATTTCTTGCGCGGCGGCTGAAGGCAGGCATGCGGACGCCAGC
>JACQRQ010000097.1 GCA_016206405.1 Elusimicrobiota bacterium
ACGAGTGATAGAGTGGTATAGTGGTAAAGTGGAACGGCTTCAGCGGCGTCGCAGGATAGTTGAGCCTGTGCTGTTTTCACTCTACCACTCTACCACTTTACCACTTCGCCACTATTGTTGAAAAGCGCAGGGCGCGTGGAATGGGGGAAGAATAAAATGGCTTTTTGGTCAAAGTCTGCGAAGAAAAACGGGATTTGCACGGTGGTCAAAGAGGAGGGGTGCGTTTGGACTTTCGCTTTTGACGTGCCGGAAGACAAAATGGCGGCCGTTCGGGAGAAAGCCTTTCAGCGCCTTCAATCGGTGGCCGTGCTGCCCGGATTTAGAGCCGGAAAAGTCCCTTTGGACCTGGTCAAGAAGAACTTTGCGGACAAAGCCAAAAATTATATCATCGAAAGCCTGGCCAAAGAGTTTTTCCCGGAGGCCATCCGGGAGCATGAGTTGAGCCCGGTGAACGTTCCGCTGGTGCACGATCTCGAATTCAAAGAAAAGGGCGCGTCCTCTTTCCAGGTGACCATCGAGTGCGCGCCGAAATTCATAGCCCAAGGCTACAAGAACATCGCCGTCAAGAATAAGGAGACTCCGGTGAACGAGGCAGACCTCGCCAGCGCCTTGAGCGAGGTCAGGCAGCGCGCCGCCCGCCTGGAGGCCGTTTCGGAAGAGGTCGTGGGCAAAGACCACCTGGTCGTTATCGACTACGAGGGCGCCGCCGACGGAAAGCCTTTGGAAGGCGCCAAGGGGCGGGGGGAGCTGGTGGACATGTCGGCGCCCCAGACGGTCGCCGGCCTGGTGGATGGGATCGTTGGCGCCAAGAAGGGCGAAACCCGCGACGTCGCGGTCGAGCTTCCCGGCAAGCAGGCGATCTTTAAAGTCAAAATCGTTGAAATCAAGCGCAAGCTGCTGCCGGGAATTGATGATGAGCTCGCCAAGGATTTCGGCTTCGCGGGGCTCGCGGCGATGAAAACCAAGATTCGCGAGCAGTTGGAGCAGGAAAGAAAGGCCGCGGCCCGGCGGGAATTCGACCGCCAAATCGAAAAGGGGCTGCTTGACATAAATAATTTCGCCGTGCCTCCCTCGGTCGTCGAGCCGCACTTGGAGTTTTTGTGCGAGCGCTACAAAACGCTGGCCAATCCCGGCCGGAACTGGACCGACAAAGAGGGGGAGGAAATTCGCGGCCGCCTCCGGCCCCAAGCCGAGTCGGAAGTCCGCCTTTCCTACATCCTCCGGGACGTGGCGCGCCAGGAAAAGCTGGAGGTGACGGAGCAGGATTTTCAGGCCGAGGTGGAGAAAGCGTGCCAGGCCGTGGAGCCTCAGCAGGCCGCGGCGGCCCAGAAGTATTATGCGGAGCGCCGCGAGCAGGTCGTGGCGATGCTCCAGGAAAGGAAGGTCATGCAGTTTATCCGCGACAGCGCCAAAATCGAAGTTTAACGCCGGCCCCCAGCGCCGGCAAAAGGAGAATGCGATGATTGTGCCCACGATACTGGAGCGATGGAACCAAGGAACGGCCGTCGGATACGACATTTTCTCGCGGCTCCTCAAGGACCGCATCATTTTCATCGGAGGACAGGAAGGGGCCATCGTCACCGACACCGCCAACCTGATCATCGCGCAAATGCTGTATCTGGCGGCGACCGATCCGGAAAAGGAGATCAACCTCTACATCAACTCCCCGGGAGGCATGGTCTCCGCGGGTTTGGCGGTGTACGACACGATGCAGTACGTCAAATGCCCGATCAGCACCATTTGCATGGGCATGGCGATGTCTTTCGGGGCCGTGCTTCTGGCCGCGGGGGCCAAAGGCAGGCGCTACGCTCTGCCGCATTCCCGGATCATGATTCACCAGCCGCTCATCTACGGCGGGCTTTCCGGGCAGGCCACCGACATCGACATCGAGGCCAAGGAAATCAGCTTGACCAAGGCCAAGCTCATTTCCATCCTCGCCGCCCACACCGGCCAAAGCGAGGAAAAAATCCGGGCCGACGCGGAGCGCAATTTTTATCTATCGGCGGAAGAGGCGAAAAATTACGGCATCATCGACGAAGTGATCGCTTCGGCGGATAAATTGAGATAAAGGGAGCCCCATTGAACATGCCAGAGCCAAGCGAACAGACCTCCGTCACGCGGCTTTCGACCCTGCCCTTGATCGCCGTCAGGGACGTGGTCGTCTTCCCGCACATGTCCCTTCCCTTGTCCGTCGGACGCGTCAAATCCATCCGGGCTTTGGAGGAGGCCATGTCGGGCCCAAAGATGGTGCTGGCCGTGGCCCAGCGGGACGCGCGGGTGGAAGACCCTCAGGAAAAAGAGGTTTACCATCTTGGGACTCTGTGCGAAATAGTCCAATACCTCAAGATGCCCGACGGCTCCCTCAAGGTTTTCTTGCAAGGGATCGTGCGCGCCCAGGCCGACCGGCTCTTTTTCGCGGCGGACAAAAACTGCTGGTTCGCCGAGGTGAGCTATCCTTCCGAGGCCTGGAAGGATTCCGTGGAGCTTAAAGTCCTGGTCAAGCAGATCCATCTGGCGTTTGAGGAATACGCCCGCATCGGGCGGCGGGTGCCCCAGGATCTCGTGCTTTCTCTGCAGCAGATGATGCCCAGTCCCTCGCGCTTCGCCGACACTATCGCCGCCCATCTGAGCGTTCCCGTCCCGGAAAAGCAGAAGCTATTGGAGAGCGCGGCGATTAAGGCCCGCCTTGAGCAGATTTTGGCCCTGCTCAAGGGGGAAATCGAAATTCTCAATCTCGAGGGCAAAATCCATTCGCGGGTCCGCACTCAAATTTCGAAATCCCAAAAGGAATATTATTTAAACGAGCAGATGAAGGCCATCCAAAAGGAGCTGCGGCAAAAGGACGACGCCGCCAAGGAAATCGACGATCTCCGGGTGAAAGTCAAGCGCGCCAAAATGCCCAAGCCGGCGGAGGAAGCCTGCAATAAGGAAATTTCGCGGCTGGAAAAGATGATGCCTTTTTCGCCGGAGGCGACCGTCTGCCGGACCTATTTGGACTGGATGATCAGCCTGCCCTGGTCGCGCCGCACCAAGGATCGCATCGACCTGGAGCGCGCCCGGCGCATTTTGGATGAGGATCATTTCGGCTTGAAAAAAGCCAAGGAGCGGATCTTGGAGTATTTGGCCGTTTGTAAATTCACCAAGCGGCTCAAGGGCCCGATCCTGTGCTTTGTCGGCCCTCCGGGCGTCGGCAAAACGTCTTTGGGCCTTTCCATCGCGCGGGCTTTGGGCCGCGAGTTCGTGCGCATGTCCCTGGGCGGGGTGCGCGACGAGGCGGAAATCCGCGGGCACCGCCGGACCTACATCGGCTCTCTGCCCGGGCGGGTCATCAAATCCATGAAGCGCGTCAAGAGCAAAAACCCCGTGTTTTTGCTCGATGAGATCGACAAGATGGGCGTCGACTGGCGCGGAGATCCCGCCGCCGCCCTGCTGGAGGTGCTCGACCCCGAGCAAAATTCGACTTTCGTCGACCACTATCTGGACACGGAGTTCGACCTCTCGGAGGTGCTCTTTATCTGCACGGCCAACACCTTGCACGGGATCCCGGTAAGCCTCCAGGACCGCATGGAGATGATCCGGTTCTCGGGCTACACCGAAATGGAGAAAGTCTTCATCGTCAAGAAATACCTCCTTCCCAAGCTGCTGGTCGAGCACGGGCTCAAGCGGGGGCAGGTCAAAATCGACGACGCCGCCATCATCCGGGTTATCCGGGAATACACGCAGGAGGCGGGCGTGCGCAACGTGCAGCGGGAGGCGGCGTCGCTGGTGCGCAAGGGCGTCAAGGCGCTGGTGGAAAAGAAAAAGCCCTCGGTCCGCTTCAGAGAAAAGGACATTCCGGCCTATCTTGGAATCCGCAAGCATCTGGTGGAGCGGATTTGCCCCAACGGCGTGGGCATCGCGACCGGTCTGGCCTGGACCGATCACGGCGGCGAGACTTTGACGGTGGAAGCGGTCTCCATGCCCGGCAAAGGGAATTTGATCCTGACGGGAAAGTTGGGAAAAGTCATGAAGGAGTCCGGCCGGGCGGCGATGTCGTACCTGAGGGTCATCGCCAAAAATTACCACGTCGGGCCCGAGGCCTTCGCCGGCAGGGATTTTCACGTCCACGTGCCCGAGGGCGCCGTTCCCAAGGACGGGCCTTCCGCCGGCATCGTTCTGGCCACCGCGTTGGCGAGCCTGGTCTCCCAAATCCCCGTGGAGCCCAACCTCGCCATGACCGGGGAGGTGACATTGAGCGGCCGGGTCCTTCCGGTCGGCGGCATCAAGGAAAAACTCATCGCGGCTCACCGGGAAAAGCTGACGACCGTCATTTATCCGGAGGCCAATAAGAAGGACCTCGAGGAAATTCCTGAAGACATTCAGAAGGAGCTTCGGCTGATACCCGTCAAGCACATGGACCAGGTGCTCGATATCGCCCTTGGAGGGAAGACCAAGCGCAAAAAAATAAGCCGCAAGGGGCGGCGCAGGGCGTTCGGCGCCTCGATGCCCATGCCGCATCCTCTGCCGGACCAGCCTCTGGCGAATTAATACGCCGCGCATTAGGCGCAAGGAGCGTTCACGATGAAATACACACTCTTGACTCCCGGACCGACGCCGATTCCGCCGTCGGTCCTGGCCAAGCTTGCCGAGCCGATTCTCCACCACCGGACCAGCGAATTCGGCGCCTATTTTATGGAAGTCGTCGAGCGCCTTCAGCGCATTTATCTGACGAAAAACGCCGTGCTCGTCATCAGCAGCTCGGGCACGGGAGGCATGGAGTCGGCCGTGGCCAATCTGGTCGGACCCGGCGACAAAACGCTGGTGGCCTCCGCGGGAGCGTTCGGCGACAGGTGGGGAAAACTCCTGAAAGCCTACGGTCATTCGCCCCGGATGCTCCAGGTCGAATGGGGGCGCGCCGTCGACCCGGACGAGTTTGAAAAGGTTTTGAAGGCGGAGGCAAAAGGGCTCGCCTGCGTCTTTTTGACGCATACCGACACATCCACCGGAATCGTCAATGATTTACAGGCCCTAAGCCGGCTCGTGCGCCGGCATTCGGACGCCTTGGTGGTCGTCGACGCGGTCTCGGGCCTGGGCGGCGAGGAGATCAGGACGGATGCATGGGATTTGGACGCGGTCGTGAGCGCTTCCCAGAAAGGGCTGATGAACGCCCCCGGCCTTGCGTTTGTGAGCGTTTCCGACAAGGCGTGGAGCAAGGCCGAGCGCGCCGCCGGACCCCGCTTCTATTTCGACTGGCGCTCCATGCGGGACTCGCTTCCCAAAAAGGAGACGCCGTATACCCCGGCGGTCGCCTTGGTGGTCGCCCAGGCGGAGGCGCTGCGCCTCATGGAAGAGGAGGGACTCGAGCGGATTTGGGCCCGGACGGCGCAGCTCTCCGAGTTCACACGCGAAAAAATCCAGGGCCTTGGATTCGCGCTGTTTGCGAAAAATCCCTGCCGGGTGTTGACGGCCGCCGTGGTGCCGCCTTCCATCGACGGGAAGGCGCTCGTCAAGCGCTTGCGGGAGGAATACTCGGTTTCCATCGCGGGAGGGCAATTGCATTTGATGGGAAAAATCGTGCGCTTGGCGCACATGGGCTATATCCGCCGGCCGGATTTGGAGCGGGGCTTTGAGGCCTTGGGGGATTTGCTGCAAAAATTGAGCCCGGCGGCCTCGCCCTCCTAAATCCCATGGAAAACTCCAAGAACCATAAAGTCGAAGTTCTGGTCACCGATCCCATCACGGTGGAGGCGCTGGCGCCTTTGCACGACAACGGGCGTTTCCGGCTCCAGGTGAAAATTCAGCCTTCCGGCGCGGAATTGGACTCTCTTCTTAAAGACTGCGTCTGCTGGCTCGTCCGCTCGCAAACCAAAATCACCGATGAAAAGATGGCGCGCGCGCCGCGCCTGCGGGTCATCGGCCGCGCGGGCGTGGGCGTCGACAACATCGACGTGGAAGCGGCCTCCCGCCGCGGAATCCTGGTGATGAACGTGCCCGGAGGAAACACTCTGGCGGCCACGGAGCACACCTTCGCCATGCTGTTGTCCCTGTCGAGGATGATCCCGCAAGCCCACGCCGATTTAAAGGCCGGGCTCTGGAACAAGGAGAAGTGGCTCGGCACGGAGCTGGCCGGCAAAACTCTGGGCATCATCGGTTTGGGCCGCATCGGCCGGCAAGTGCTGCGGCGCGCGGCGGCTTTCGAGATGAAGGCCGTCGTCTTTGATCCCTACGTTTCCGAGGACCACGCGCAAAAGCTCGGCGCGACGCAGGTGTCTTTGGAAGATTTGCTCAAACAATCCGATTTCATCACCGTGCACGCCTCCCTCACGGATAAGACCCGGCATCTTCTCAACGCGGAGACCTTGAAATGGGTCAAGCCGGGGGCGCGCTTGGTCAATTGCGCCCGCGGGGACCTCATCGATGAGGCGGCTTTGCTGGAGGCCCTTAAGGACGGCCGGCTCAAAGGCGCCGCGCTCGACGTCTTCAGCCGCGAGCCGCTGCCCGCCGATTCTCCGCTTCTGGCGATGCCCAACGTCATCGTGACCCCGCATCTGGGCGCCTCCACGGAGGAGGCGCAGATCAAGGTGGCCGCCGAGCTGGCGCAAAATATCTCGGATTATTTCACGCAGGGGTCTCTGCGAAACGCCGTCAACCTGCCCGGATTTGAGACCGAAGTCCTGGAGGCTCTCGGCTCCTATTTGGAGCTGGCCGAGAGGCTGGGGCGCTTCGCCTGCCAAATCGTCGAGGGAGGCCTCTCCGAGGTGGAAATCCGCTGCTCGGGTTCTTTCCCGCCCAACCAGAGGTACCCTCTGGCGGTGGCCGTGTTGAAGGGGCTTTTGTCCACCATTTTAGACGAGCCCGGCATCAGTTGGGTCAACGCCCCGATGGTGGCGCGCCAGCGCGGAATCCGCGTGGTGGAAACCGCCGACCAAGACCCGGCGGCGGGCGCTGCCAGGCTTTTGACCGTCAAGCTGACCTCCGATCGCGGCAGCCACAGCATCTCCGGGACGCGGCTGGCCGGCGGGGAGCTTCAGATCGTCCAATTGGACTCGCTTCCGGTCGAGGTGGGCTTGAGCGGCAGCATGCTCGTCATCGAAAACCAGGACCAGCCCGGAGTGATCGGCTGGGTCGGCACCGTGCTCGGCAAGCACAACGTCAACATCGCCGATATGCGCGTCGGCCGCCAGGCTCCCCATGGAAAGGCGGTTATGGTCATCACCGTTGAGGAAAGAGTTTCTTCCGCAGTTCTTCAGGAGCTGCAAAGTCATTCCGGCGTCAAAACGGTGCATTGGGTGAAGCTGTAAGACCGCTAAACAATTGTGAGTGGTAGAGTGGTAAAGTGGTAGAGTGCCGACCTTCGCTCCGGGCTGTTTGTCCGGGCTTGGGCGTTGCGGTCTATGGCTCAATCACTCTACCACTCTACCA
>JACQRQ010000098.1 GCA_016206405.1 Elusimicrobiota bacterium
GCTCAATGGTCGCAAGGCCCAGGAGGGCAAATGACCGAAAACACGAGGCGGCACTTGAAGGTGGAGCAGTTCCTGGGCGAGTGGGCCGTGGTCGCATACAGCCACGGCAGCTCACCCAACGACGGGACGGTGTGGCTCAGGGGATTCGACACCCAAAAACAGGCCACGGAAATGGCCCGAAGGCTTGAGGATGCCATGAGGCAGAAGGAAGTCGCGTGATCGGCAAGGAGGGGCGGACGATGAACCTACGGTGCGCGTGCGAAAGCGAGCAGTTCAAGGCCCCAAGGGTAACGCTGGTCCTAATGGGCGTTCCTTGCGAGATTACGGGGGACGGTCCGCAATACGACGACACAGAGGCCGACCACTCCGAGGGCTGGGACTACAACCAGGAAAGCCGAGTGGCCTGCGTTTCCTGCGGGAAGGAATATGACATTACCCAGGACGGCGGGGCGAACATTTGCCTGGAGCCCGTCCAGGATGGGTCGCGATGAGAATCGAGAAGCTATGGGTGGTCGTGCGGCCGAGCCCGACAAGCGAGCTTGGCGACATTTGTTTCCAGACTGACGCCAAGGGGCTGGCCCTCCAATTCAAGGGAGGGCTCGACCCCGCGGATATCCACGCCCTTTACACCTCCGGCAATGAGGCGCAGCGGGAAGCCGACCGCATCTTGACCGCCTTCAAGAGCTACGAGATTGCATTCGAGCAAGGCCGGCGAATTGCTCGTGATGAGGGCAGGCTATGAGGATGCCAAGGGAGGACGTGCTCAACGGTCTCGTGAGCGACCTGCTCGCGGACCAAATAATCCGGGCTCTGCAACTGGGCTTCGGCCGCAAGGCAGTCGAGGCGGCCGTGGCGCGCGGCATGTCGCACGGCGTCTGCGAGTTCATGGAGCGCCGCAAGGAGATCCGCGAGGTGTAGAAGGTCATCGGCTCCTTGAAATAGGGAGGCAAGCGCACGAATTCCATGCGGCAGATCATCGAAAAGGTGGAGGACTACAACGAACTCGAGACCATCGAGAAACTCGAGGGCCGCGAGGCCCTGGTCCTTTACTCCAACCTGCTCTACCGCGTAATTTCAGGCGAGTGGATCGTTATAGGCAAGGTCGTATGGAGGGGCGGGTGGTTTGCGAAAAATGCGGAACGAACGTGACAGCCGGGCGGCTGGTGGTCCAGCGGACTTTTGCGGGATTTTCCTGCCACCCATGCGCCGATGAGGTGAAACGACTCGAATGGGAGGAGAGAGCTATGAGCAAAAAGAACGGTAAAGCTGGCAAGGTAAGCGCCGCAGCCAGCGCGAAGAAGGCGACAAAAGCCGAGAGCGCGGGCAGGGAGGGGTCGCTGGCCGCGATCATCGACCCGCTTCTTAACGGCCAACATACGGTTAAGGAGATCGCGGCTGAGCTGGCCAAAAAAGCCGGCGAAGCCGCCAAGGGCAAGGACCTTCAGGCCAACGTGCGGGCGCGCCTAATCTCTTATAAAAGGAAAGGCTGGCAGGTGGAGAAAGACGATGAGAAACGGGTCAAGATCATCCAGAGGGGTTAAGGTTTCCCGTTCGGTGGTAGGACTTAGCCCGCGGCAGACGGACGTTCTGGACTACATCAAGAAGTCTTTGCGCGTCCGTGGCATGCCTCCCACCACTCGCGAGATCGCCGATGCGATAGGCCATAAATCCACAGGTTCAGTGGCTCCGATGGTAAGGGCGCTGATCAGGAAGGGCTTCGTGAGGAAGCCTCGCGAAGGGGTATCTCGAGGAATCGTTCCTGTGGGAATGGGCTTCGTTGAATCGGACCGGCGAGCAAACGATGGGCTCAACTCCATGCTCATAGAGATCGCAATCGAGACCACGAATGGCAAGACAAAGCGTTTACGGCTGGCGTGTCGCAGCATCATCATCAAAAAATACGGCCCTTCGATGGGTCGAGCGAGAAAATCATGACGTCAACAAATTTACTGGACGAATTCATCCGGCATCTGCGGATAGAACGGGGGCTCGCTCAGCGAACCGAGGAGACCTATCTCTATCACCTCAAGAGCTATGCCGAATTTCTGACCAAGCAATGCCGTTCCCCTGCCGAAGCCACGCGGGATGACGTCCTCGCCTATCTGGAGCGGCGCAAGAATGATGGTTTGAGGGGCGCCAGCATTTTCGCTGCGGCAATCGCCATCCGCCAATTCCAGCGTTTTCTCTTTAATCGAGGAGCGGCTGCTTGCGATCCAACGACCGGCATGCGCCTGCCGAGGTATAAGCAGCGTTTGCCCGAGCCCTTGACCAATGCTGAAATGGAAAAGCTCCTGGCGATGCCCACCGGCGGCAAATTCCATCTGGTGCGAATTCGCGCCGCGCTTCAGCTTCTCTACTCGGCCGGGCTGAGGGCCTCAGAACTTGTCGGCCTCAAGCTTGGCCAGCTGGATATAAAAGAGGGCTGGGTCCGCGCGCACGGCAAAGGTGGGCGCGAAAGGATTCTTCCGCTGGGACCTAGGACGCAAAGATCGCTGGCGGATTATCTATCCGCAAGACAGAAGCGCTTTCCCGGGGAGCGGGAGATATTGTTCTTAAGCTATCGCGGTCGGCCGATTTCGAGGACGGATTTCTGGCGGCAACTTCGTGAGCTTGCTCGCCGCGCAGGTCTTAAGACCGAGATCCACCCGCATAAAATTCGCCACAGCGCGGCGACACGGCTTATGGAAGGAGGCGCCAACCTGCGGGTTGTGCAGGAATTTCTGGGTCATCGCAGCGTGCTATCGACTCAGAGATACACCCATGTGAGCGCCGCCTTTATGCGACGGGCCTGCGAGAAGGCGCATCCGCAGTTCTGATCCGCACGGAAAAAATCGCGCGCAAAGCCCTTGACAAATAAACTCACAACAGCAATAATAGTGCTACCATGGTAAGCGTAGCGGATCGGATGACGCATCTCACTCCGCCTCCTCCGTATCTCAGCCGGGAGGAGTTCGTGCTGCGCTTCGATCTCGTGGAATGGGCGTTTCGAAAATACCAGGACTACTCAGAGCCGGAGCGCAAGGGCATCCCTCGTGATGAGAGGCGCCCCGTTCCCAAGAAGAAATTCATGGCGCAGGCCTTGATGCTTACGCTCGGCGGCTGGACCCTGCGCAACCATAAGCTGCTGGCCCAACGAATCGAGACCAGCTACACCCTCGAGCGCAAGTGGGCCTCGGAGCCCGAATTCAAGAAGGCCGTGCGCGCGCTGCTGGCCGAGTACCTGGACGGCTTTTTCGAGGTGTTCCTCAAGATGCTCAAGCAGCTCCACGAGTTAGCCCCGCAACGGGAGAAGACCGACTCGGACTTGGGATTAGAGGCCGGCAATTTCTATTACCTGGCCCTCATGATCCATCTCGCCGATTACACCTGGGGATTTACGGTCCAGCAGAGGGCTCATGAAAAAATCCAGGAGGCGCTGCGCGCCAACGAAATCGGATATTTCTCCGGATTCTTGAAGCTCCTGGATCTTGTCTGTTATGCGAGATCGCAGGGGAAGATCAATGTCGGGCCGGATTACGCCATCAAATGCCGCGATGAGCTGGATCACATCATTCAACGGATACATTGGGAGGAATGCGTGGCGGCTTATCGAGAAGTCCCGTTGACCGTCGCCACGTTCAGCGCGGCACAGGCCTATCTATCCAGGCTCATGACCAGCCGATTCTGCGGACTGATCGCCAAAGGAAAGCAAAAGCAGAAGATTGATACCGGGGCCATGACGCCGCTGAACACGCCCACCCGGTATCAGGCTCTTCATCTGGCGCATCAGGTGGACTAATTTTTTTGTCGACTACGGTAGCTGAAACGATAGATGTGTGAGTCCAAAAGGAGGCGGGTTATGACGACAAAGACGGGGACGGAACTCTACGGCGTTCGATTCAGAAGCGCGGCGGACCTTGAGCGCGCCTCGCGGCTTCTGGCCGAGGCATGCGCGAAAGTCGAGCCGCTGTTCGGGAAGAACCGGCTTCAGGAAGTCGGGATGATGCGCTCGGGCTTGAGTCTGAGCTGGATCATCGAGGCAGGTTCGGGCTGCGGAGAGTATTTGATTCGGCTTTTCTTGGACTCGTTAAGGAACGCTATCGGGCGGGACTCTTTCAAGGTCGAGGTCTTCAAGGCCGAGGCCCGCGCCCTGGAGTAAGGATCAGACATGAGCGGCGGACCCTACATCACCGAGGAATTGCTGATCCGATGGATTCGGATGATGCGCCAGCGCCGCTATTACGGAAAGACCATAATTTCCTGGGAGAACGGGCAGATCTCCCATATCGATGAGAACCGGACGATGAAACAACAGGACCTGGAACGAGAGACGGCGAAGGGATCGTAGAGCGATAGCGTTGTCGGGCCAACCGAGGCGCTGCTTTCCGGCTTAATGCCGGGGCGGCGCCTTTTTTGTTGAGACAAAAGATGATGAAAGACCCAGTCGGCGAAACCAAAAGATACCTCGAGTCTCCTGCCTGCCAGGAGAGCCTGATTCCATTTGTGCAGTGGATCACGGCCCGGCACGAGGCGCGTGGCGGCATCACCGAAGTCCGCATCCTGGGCGGGCCCGGCAACAAGAAGGCGACGTGGTGCGGCTACTTCGACAAGGAGCATTGGGAAGACTTGATCCACGCGATACTTCCCCTGTCGGGCTCACCGCGCTCAAAAATTCCATACGACGGTTATCCCCGGATCGGCGAGGCAAACATTTACTTCAGCCTGCGGCCCGTCCATCCCGATCTGCTCGGCCGGGTCGCCAACAAGATCCAACGCGCCGATCAGACTACGGCGGATGCTGACATCATCGCCTATGACATGTTCGCCGTAGATATCGACCCTGAGCGCAAGAGCCAGATTTCCTCTTCGGATGAAGAGAAGCGCAGCGCTTGCTTGGTGGCCGAGGGCATAAAGGCCTGGCTTCTGGAAAACGGCGTCAAGTCTATATGGGCGGACTCGGGCAACGGCTATCACCTGCTCGTCCCAATGATTCCCTATCGAGGAGGCGATCTCCCGCGAGCCACGGAGGATTCCAAGCTTTTGCTCCACTTCTTGGCGGAACATTTCAACAGCGGCCAGGCCAAGGTCGACCTTTCAATTTTCAATCCCGCCCGGATTCTGCGATTGTATGGCACGCTCACTGTAAAGGGCGCGAACCTCGTCGGCAAACGTCCTCATCGTTGGTCGGGCATCGACCTTAAGGAAATCCCGGAGGATATCGATCTTTTCGGCAAGCTCAGGGACACGATCGACGAATACAAGAAGGAAGTCCAAGAAAGGCAGAAGCCGAAACCTTCTCCCGCGCAGCCCGCTGCTTCGATCTCCGATGATAAACGTTCCTGGTCCCGCGAAGAGGGTCTCGCGGTTCTGGAAGGCGTTCTGACTCTTTCTGGTCTTAGCTTTCGAAAAGAAGAGAAAGGCGGCCGGACGCTCTTCATTTTCGAGAAGTGCCCTCACCACCAAGACGACGACGGCCACACTTTTGAGTGCTGCGTCATGGTCGAGGCCGATGGCCGCTATTCGGCCTCCTGCAAGCACGATGGCAACGCGCATTGGAAGGATTTTAAGGACGCGATCGGCTGGGACCGGCACAAGAGGGGCGCCCTGAAATCATTGGGATTGTGGCGTGAGCGCGATGGCGCGAAGAAAGCGCCGGAACAGCCGCCGGTTGATGTGGACGCGGAGCTGGCCGTTATTAAGGGAAAGTGGCCGGTCGCCGCGGGCGAAAAGGAGCGTAACGAGCTGCTGACCGAATCGGTGGGTCGACTCGTGCGCTGCCCCGCGCTCGAACGCAAGCGGGCCTTGGAAGGAATCCGGGAGATCACCGGCCTTCAACCCAAGCTTCTCGAGCAGGTTCTCTCCGAGCAGAAGCGGCTGGAAAAGGAAAAGGCCAAGGAGTCCAGGCGTCAATCCGTTCCCGGCGGTTTCCAAGATGATCCCGAGGCCGGCGGTTCAGGTGATGATTTGCCCTGGATCAGCGCGGAGGACGGCGAGCTCAAGCGGACCGCGGCCAAGGCTTGGAGGGCGCTGGGTAAAGCCAACCGTCCCGCGCGCTATTTCCGCTGCGGGGGCCTCTTGATGCGCATCGAGAGGGACGACCACGGCATCGAGATATCCCGCGACCTTAACCTCGACCGGATGCGGCATACGTTGGCCCGCGCGGCGCATTTCTTCATCATCAAAAAGAAGGGCGAGGAGGAGCATATCATTCCCGTCCCTCCGCCGATGGATATGGTCCGCGACATGCTGGCCGATCCCAATCCCCCGTTTCCGGTTCTCAATCGAATCATCGAGTTCCCGGTATTTTTTGAAGACGGCAGTTTTCAATCCGCGCCGGGCTATCACGAACTGGGCCGCACCTATTACGCGCCCATTCCTGGATTTGCCTTCCCTGAGATATCCGCGCAGCCAGGATCGTCCGACATTGAAAGAGCGGTCGGCTTCATTTCCGAACTGCTTTGGGATTTTCCCTTCGTAAGCGAATCGGAGCGGGCTCACGCGATAGCTTTGGCCCTGCTGCCGTTTGCCCGCGAACTGATCGATGGGCCTACGCCCCTGCATCTCATCGAGGCTCCCTCGCCCGGAACCGGCAAAGGTCTTTTGACCGAGGTCGTAGCCTATGTCGCCTTGGGCCGCTGGCCGGCGATGATGACGGAGGGACGCGATGAGGACGAAATGCGAAAGCGGCTTTCATCGAAGTTGATGGGCCTGCCCAGCATCGTCGTGATCGACAATCTTGGCAAGCGCCTTGACTCGGCGGCATTTTCCTCGGCGCTGACCTGCTCGATATGGGAAGACCGAATCCTGGGCCAGTCCAAGCTCATCCGTCTTCCCGTTCGAGCGGTTTGGATCGCCAGCGGCAATAACGCTTCCTTGTCCAACGAGGTATCCCGCCGAACCGTTCGAGTCCGGCTCGACGCCAAGGTGGACCGCCCCTGGCTTAGGCAGGGATTCCGGCATTCGGATTTGCGCGGCTGGGTTAAAGAGCATCGCGCGGACCTCGTTTGGTCGGCGCTGACCTTGATCCGCGCTTGGTTTGCGGCCGGGCGCCCGCTTTGGAAAGGACAGGCCCTGGGGATGTTCGATTCCTGGAGCCGGGTCATGGGCGGGATTCTTGAGGTGGCCGGAATCAAAGGCTTCCTGGGCAACCTCGCCGATCTTTACTCGAACTCAGATTTTGAGGGGGCCATTTGGCGCGGATTTGCGAAGGCTTGGTGGGATAAGTTCGGCGACCAAGAGGTCGGGGTCTCCGAGCTCTTCGAGTTGGCCAATGCCTTGGATGAGCCCCTCGACCTCGGCAAGGGCTCCGAAAAGGCTCAGAGAACAAGGCTGGGCCGCGAATTGGTCCGGTTGCGCGATCGGCAGTTCGATAACCTCAGAATCGTCAGCGCCGGGGAGCGCCAGCGGGCCAAGAAATGGCGGCTTGTATCCATGCCCGCTCCGGCGGAAGCGGCGGCGGGAAGTGAACCTCAGGCGAGGTTCACCCTAGGTTCACCGATAGGTTCACTCGAAAATACGGTTAAAAATCCAGCGCAATCCAATGGCAGTGAACCTGGTGAACCTATTTCCAACCCATACGCACGAGGCGAGCAGATTTTTTCTCATAAAAATAAAAAATATATACCAGAGGGGAGCGGGCAGTGCCAAACAGGTTCACCAGGTTCACCGACCAACGGATTCCGTCTGGAAAATAAAGCGGAATTTGAGGGGGAACCTCAGGGTGAACCTATTCCCGGAGGTTCACCAGGTTCACCGGCCGAGGGTCAAGCTGAGCTCGACCTCATGGAAGGCTCGCTATGAGAGTCGTCGAAGCGCTCCGCGGCCTGGGCTATTCCCTCTCGATTGAGTATGGCGCGTTTCGGTACAAGTGCGTCCATCCTTGCCCTCCGCCCCAAGCCGCTGAGTTGCTCGCCGAGATCAAGAGCCGCAAAGCGGAGGTCTTGGCTTACCTGGGCATCCCCTGGCCGGCTGAGAGCTGCGAATGCGAGGCGAAGTTCGGCCAAGGCCCTGCTCACCTCTATCCTTTCATCAACAAAACGGTCGCCACGCCTCTTGGCGCCGGCACGCTGTGGCAGGTGGGCGACAGGCGCGTGGGCATCGTGCTGGCGCAGAATCCGAGCAAAGTGACATTTATGCCCTGGTTTGACGTAAGACCTACAGGAGGAAACAAAACGTGAAAGACGAAATGTTGTTCGGCAGGAAAAGACTTGTGATTGTTGATGCAAGCAGTGGTCCTGTGCCGGATTTGAAGCCGACCAAGTCAACAGAGCGGTGGCCCTATGATGAAACCCCGGCCCAGGTTGTCTGCAACTGTGGAAGCCGGGATTGGCGCGTACACCTGATCTATCGCCGCGTCGAGGATCTCTACCGCCTGGTTTTAGTCTGCGGCGGCTGCCAAAAAATCTGGTTCAAGGCAGACAGGACCGATCTTATGCCCGGAGAGGATGCCGGCTCATAAGACTTAAGGAGGCAATAAAAATATGAAAGGCAGAAAACCCATATACCCGCCGGAGCTGATCGCTGAGCTTGCCGCCCGCGTAGCCGCTGGCGAGAGTCCCTCGGCTCTGGCCAAGGAGAAAAATATGTCCCGCTCCTCGGTTCGCCGCTGCGCCGAGAGCGCAAGGCTCCCAGCCGAGGCCAAGGAGCAAAACTTAGAGGAGGCCACCCAGGTCAGCACGGCCCGCCAGCGCGAGAGGCTGTTCTGGAGGTTCGTCGAAACCTTTTTGCGCCAGGGAATCGCGCTTGCCTCGAAGTCCACGCCGCGGGATGTCTCCGGGATGCTCGAGAGCGCGGTGAAGTTACGCTCGCTTATGCCGCCGGCCAGAGCAACTGCCAGGCTGCCCGAGAGGCAAAAAGCCTCGGAAACGCTTCTGATTTTCCAGCGGTCGCTCTCCCAGGCCGATGAGGCTCCCAAAATTGTCGAGGTGATGGTTGAGCCCGTAAAGAGCCTGGACGAGGCCAATCGCGCCGCCCTAGAAAAGGCCGCCGAGGTGGGCCCAAGCGCCGACGACACGCCGCCGGAGGAGGAAAACGATGCGCCACGTTAGCCCGTTGACCGGACCTAATGGGGTATTAGGTCACGTCATTTCCCGACGGAGAACCGCCCCTCGGGGCATTGATGGGAAAAGCGCAATTTTAGGTCATCTATCGGGTCAAGTATCCCAACAATTTAATTTGCGCCATTTTTTGCGCCAGGGACGGCCCCTATGAGCATGGACTCCGACCCCCGCAAGCTACTTGCCATGGATACCCAGGAGCAGGCTCGCTTGCTCAATCTGTTTGCCTTCGCCAGAGACGTTTGTGGTTACAGCGATCTCACTGAATTTCATCTCAAATGGTACCAGGAAATCCTGCGCCATCAGTTCGTGTTGCTTTTGAGTCCTCGAGGTCATTTGAAAACCAGCTGCATCAGCGTCGCCTTTGCTCTGTGGAGCTTGACCCAGGACAAAAATCTCAGGGTGCTGCTCCTCAACGAGATCCTCGGGAATTCCCGCGATTTTTTAGGGACCATCAAGGCCCATATCTCCACCGACCGCTTTAAGGAGCTCTATGGCCATTGGGACACTTTAAGCGAAACCTGGACCAGCGAAAAGATAACGATCCCCCGAGATCGAATCCTCAAAGAACCTTCGATCTCCGTGGCCGGCATGGGCGGTACCATTGTTTCCCAACATGCGGATTTGGTGATCATCGATGACCCGCAAGGCGAGAAAAATTCAGGCTCGCCTTTTCAACGAAAAAAGGTCCTGTCCTGGCTTCAGAAGACCGTCTTGCCGATCTTAGAGCCCAACGGGAGGATCATAATTTGCATGACCAGGTGGCATAAGGACGATCTGGCCGGCGTGATCATGTCCGATCC
>JACQRQ010000004.1 GCA_016206405.1 Elusimicrobiota bacterium
ACGAAATAGGGCGCAGCGCGGACACGGCGCTTTCCCAAACCTCCCCGGCCGATGGCGCCTCGGACAACAACGCCAATTCGGGCTTGAATCCCCGCTACACCTTTGAGA
This sequence comes from Elusimicrobiota bacterium, assembly GCA_016206405.1. GTDB lineage: Bacteria > Elusimicrobiota > Elusimicrobia > O2-12-FULL-59-9 > O2-12-FULL-59-9 > O2-12-FULL-59-9. The sequence continues at coordinate 109 of JACQRQ010000004.1, forward strand.
CTTTCGTGGTGGGACCGTCCAACCGCTTCGCCCACGCCACGGCCGAGGCCATCGTCAAAAACCCGGGACGGCAGTTTAATCCTTTCGTCATCTACGGCGGCGTCGGCCTGGGCAAAACCCACCTGATGTGCGCCCTGGGACATGCGCTGATCAAGGATAATCCCAGGACGCGGGTCTTTTACGCCACTTCGGAGGGTTTCGTCAACGAATTCATCGATTCCATACGCTACGACCGGACCAATGATTTCCGCAATAAATACCGCAAGCTGGATTGCCTGCTCATCGACGATATTCAATTTTTGATAGGCAAAGGGCGCAGCGAGGAGGAATTTTTTTATACCTTCAACGCTTTATTCGACTCCCAAAAGCAGATCATCTTGACCTCGGACCGGGCGCCCAAGGAAATGAGCCCTTTGGAAAGGCGGCTCATCTCCCGGCTGGAATGGGGAGTGGTGGCCGACATCAAGCCCCCCGAGTTGGAAACGCGCATCGCGATCCTGCGCAAGAAGGCGGAGGCGGAGAAGCTCTACATGCCCGACGACGTCATCCTTTACATCGCCGACCGCATTAAATCCAACATCCGCGAATTGGAAGGATCCCTCATCCGGGTTGGGGCCTACGCTTCGGCGACCGCAAGCCCGTTGTCGGTGGACGTCGCCAAAGAAGTGCTCAAGGACGCCCAGGGAGACAGCGACTCCGAAGGCTCCATCAACATCAAGACCATCCAAAAGGTGGTCGCCCGAAAATACCACCTGCAGGTGGCGGACTTAAAGTCCAAGATCCGCAGCGACAATATCGCCTTGCCCCGGCAGATCGCCATGTATCTGGCTCGCCAATTGACTTCCATGTCTACGACGGATATCGGCACGTCTTTCGGCGGCAGGGATCATACCACGGTTTTGCACTCCCTCAACAAGATCAAGGGCAAGATGGAAAACGACATCTATTTTGTGCAGATGATCAATCAACTCATGGAAGAGGTGAAAAAAGAGGAAAATCCGTGAATAACTCGTCGCGTTTGTTGATAACGCAGCGCGCTGTGCAAAGCCTGGAAGAAAAATTATACCTTTCCACAGGCGGGCGCCGGTTTTCTCGCCGTCAATTCACAATTCTCGCCTTATCCACAGACCTACAAAGAGGACTACGCATTTATGAAAGTAACATTCACTAAAGAAGCGTTGTTGAAAGGAGTGCAAACCATACAGGCCACTCTCTCGGCCAGAACGACTTTGCCGATACTGCACAACTTCCTGATGGAAACGGACGATTCCAGGGTTAAAATAGTATCCACCGACCTGGAGATGGGGGTCCGCTGCTACTTGCCCACGGAGGTGATCACCCCCGGCAGCATCACCATTCCGGCCAAAAAGCTTTCGGATATCATCCACAGCCTGCCGGAGGGCAAGGATATAGACCTATTTGTCGATTCCAACAACAAAGTTCACATCAAGAGCGGGAAAGCCCGTTTTTGGGTGGCCGGCGCGCCGAAATCGGAATATCCCGTCATTCCCGAGTTCATCAAGGAAGGAGCCTTCACCATTCCGGCGCTGACTTTGGCCGAGATGATCAAAAAGACGATATTCGCCGTTTCCACAGATGAGACGCGCTACGTTCTCAACGGCTTGTTGTGGAAAGCGGAAGGCGGAACCCTGCGGATGGTGGCCACCGACGGCCGCCGCCTGGCTTCCGTGGTTGAGAAAGGCATCCCAAAAGATAAAAAATTTAAAGTGATCGTTCCCACCAAGGTGCTTCAGGAGTTCATCCGTTTGGCGGGCGCCGATGACGTGGACGAGCAGGAGCAGGCCACGGTCAGCGTCCAAGAGAACCAAATCAGCTTCCAGTTCGACGACAAGGTGCTGGTGTCGCGCCTAGTGGAAGGATCCTTCCCGAATTACGAGCAGGTGATTCCCTCAAAAAAAGATATTCAAGTGAAGATAAAATGCGATGATTTGCTGGGCATCACCAAGCGGGCCTCGCTTTGCACGGCGGAAAGGGGAGGGGCGGTCAAATATCAGTTCAAAGAAGGTCTCTTGCACGTGACCGCGTCCTCTCAAAACATCGAGTTCGAGGACGAAATAGACATCAACTACCATGGGAAGCCCTTCATCATCTCTTTCAATCCTCTTTTCATCATTGATTTTCTAAAAAACAACCGCTTGGCGGAAGTGGTCTGCAGCCTGACGACGCCGCTCAACCCGGCGCTGCTGGAGCCGGTCGATGACGACCGGGTCCAATACGTGGTGATGCCGCTGAGGTCTTAAAAAAACATGCCGCGGACGCGCAAGCCTCGCCGGCCCGTGTCCGGGCTGATGCCTTCCGGCTGGATCGCCACGAAGTGGATGAGCCGCCAAAGGGTGATGCCCGACAGGATGGCCGTCTTGGATTCGGTGTGGGAGAAAGAAATCGGTTTTTTGAGCCGGCACTGGAAATTGGAGGGCGTTCAGAGAGGAATTTTGTTCGTGAAGGTCCGCTCGGGCCCCGCGGCTCAGGAATTAAAGCTCCGCAGCGCCGAAATCGTCAAGCAGCTCAATAAACATTTCAGCAATCCTTGGATCACGGGAATCCGCCAGGTCGTGTGATCGTTTAGATGACGAAAAAAATAAAATCGCAAAGCGGCTTCAACGGCCGGAACAAAAAGGCGGCTGATAAGGTCCCGGCCAAAAAGGGGAAAAAAATGTCACCAGAAACCGTCGTCAACGAGCCGATAGACGTCAAGAAGGGCAAAATTTCCGAGAAATACGACGCGTCCAAAATACAGGTGCTGGAAGGCCTGGAAGCCGTGCGGCGGCGACCCGCCATGTATATCGGCTCCACTTCCTTGAAGGGGCTGCACCACTTGGTGTACGAGACCGTGGACAACTCGGTCGACGAGGTGCTGGCCGGCTACTGCAAAAACATCCAAGTGACGCTGCATGTCGGCAACGCCGTCACCGTGGTGGACGACGGCCGCGGCATCCCGGTGGACACGATGACGGAGGTCCGAGACCCCAAGCTCAAAGGCAAGTCCGCGCTCGAGGTGGTGATGACGGTGCTGCACGCTGGGGGCAAATTCGACAAGAGCTCTTATAAAGTGTCGGGCGGCCTTCACGGCGTGGGCATTTCCGTCGTCAACGCGCTGAGCGAGTGGCTGGAGGTGGAAGTCTACCGAGACGGCAACATCTATAAGCAGACCTACGCCAAGGGAACGCCCAAGTCGGGAGTTCAAATCGCCGGCAAGACGGACGACCGGGGCACCAAGGTCAAGTTCATGCCCGACACCGAGATTTTTGACGGCCACCAATTTTCCTTCGACGTTTTGTCCAAGCGCTTGCGGGAGCTGGCGTTTTTAAATGCCGGCACGCGCATCACGCTCATCGACGAGCGCGACGAGAAAAAACACTCCTTCCACTATGAAGGCGGCCTCACCCAATTCGTCAAGTTCTTAAACGCCAATAAGAGCGTCATGCACGAGCAGCCCATCAGCTTCACCAAGGAACGGGAAGGCATCATCGTCGATTGCTCGATTCAATACAACGGCGACTACTCCGAGCAGATTTTCACCTTCGTCAACAACATCAACACCATCGAGGGCGGCACGCACTTGGCGGGCTTTCGTTCCGCGCTGACGCGCATCATCAACGATTACATCAAGAAAAGCGGCGTCAAGACCAAGATCACCTCCATCACCGGCGACGACGTGCGCGAGGGCCTGACGGCGGTGCTCTCCGTCAAAGTGCCCAACCCGCAGTTTGAGGGACAGACCAAAACCAAGCTGGGCAACGCGGAAGTGGAGGGCATCGTCAAGTCGATCGCCGGCGAGGCGCTGGCCATCGTGTTCGAAGAGCATCCCCAGACGGCCAAAGCCATCGCTTTCAAATCCATCCAGGCCGCGGAGGCGCGCGAGGCGGCCCGCAAAGCCAAGGAAATCAGCCGCCGCAAAGGCGTGTTCGGAGACTCCTCGCTGCCCGGCAAACTGGCCGATTGCCAGGAAAGGGACCCGGACAAATCCGAGCTTTTTATCGTGGAGGGAGATTCGGCCGGAGGCTCGGCCAAGCAGGGAAGAGACCGGGTGTTTCAGGCCATTTTGCCCATCAAGGGAAAAATATTAAACGTGGAAAAGGCGCGCCTGGTAAAAATACTCTCCAACGAGGAAATCCGCACGCTGGTGACGGCCATCGGCTGCGGCATCGGCGGGGACGACGGCGGCATGGTCATGGACAAGCTCCGCTACCACCGCCTCATCATCATGGCCGACGCCGACGTGGACGGTCAGCACATCCGGACGCTTTTGCTGACCCTGTTTTACCGACAAATGAAGCCGCTCATAGAAAACGGCAACATTTACATCGCGCAGCCGCCGCTTTACAGGGTGAAGAAGGGAAAGAAGGAGATGTATCTCGACAACGAGGAGAAAATGGAACAGTGGCTTTTGAAGGAGGGCGTGTCCTCCGTCGAGGTGCTGCTGCGCCGCGGCAAGAAATTCGAGACGCTGGAATTCGACGCCTTCCAAAAGCTCTTGGGCCTGCTGGTGGACGTCGAGAAGCTCTCGCACCACATGCTGATCAAAAGCTTGAAGATGGCCGATTTTCTGGCCTTCAAAGCCAAGGAACGGCTGCCGCTCTACCGCATCGAAGAGGAGGACGGGAGCTACCGCTATTTCTTCACCGAGAAGGAATGGAGGTCTTTCGAGGAAGAGTACGTCCGCAAGCGCCGGGAGAAAATGCAGAAAGAGCTGGCCGCCTCGGGGGAGCAGGACGTTTCCGCCGGCGAAATGGCCGATGATTTGGGCTCCGAGATGCAGGACCTATGGGAGCTCTCCAAGCTCGACGGCTTGGGCGAGCAACTCAAAAAATTCGACGTGGGCTTGGCGCAGTATGAGCCCGTGCCCGTGGACGAAAAGACGCCGGTTTTGCTGCAGGTAAAAACTGAAAAGTCGGAAACGCCGGTTTACAGCCTGAGCGGGCTTTTGGAGGCCATCCGCGACGCCGGGCGCCAGGGCGCCGTCATCCAAAGGTACAAAGGCTTGGGAGAAATGAACCCGGAGCAGCTTTGGGAAACGACCATGGACCCCAAGCGCCGGAAGCTTTTGAAGGTCAACCTGGAAGACGCCGTCGGCGCCGAGAAAATATTCACCACCTTGATGGGCGACAAGGTGGAGCCGCGGCGATTGTTCATCGAGGAAAACGCTCTCAACGTGAAGAATTTGGACATATAAAGAAGGCAAGTGGTAGAGTGGCAAAGGGGAGAGTGGACCAGGGGGACAGTGGTAGAGTGGTAGAGTGGAACGGCGGGGGAGTGAGTGACGTGGGAAAAAAAGAAGTAGGGAGAATTTATGGCTAAAGCGGAAAACCCTTTGGAGCAGGAGCCGGCCGGCAACATCCTTCCGTGCGACATCGGCGAGGAGATGAAGTCCTCGTACATCGATTACGCGATGAGCGTCATCGTTGGCCGCGCGCTGCCCGACGTCCGCGACGGCTTGAAGCCGGTCCATCGCCGCATTCTCTACACGATGGACGAGATGGGCCTAAAGCACAGCCGCGCCTACAAAAAGAGCGCGCGCGTGGTCGGAGACGTTCTTGGAAAATACCATCCTCACGGCGACATGGCGGTTTACGACGCCATGGTCCGCATGGTGCAGGAATTTTCGCTGCGCCAGCCCCTGGTGGACGGGCAGGGAAATTTCGGCTCCATCGACGGCGACCCCCCCGCCGCCTACCGCTACACCGAGGTCCGCCTGGCGGAGGTGGCCGACGAGCTTTTAGCCGACATCGACAAAGGCACGGTGGACTTCGTCCCGAATTTTGACGGTTCCACGTCCGAGCCCACGGTGCTGCCCGGAAAGCTGCCCAACCTGCTTTTAAACGGCTCCAGCGGCATCGCCGTCGGCATGGCCACCAACTTTCCTCCGCACAATCTTACCGAGATTTGCCAGGCCGTGGCCGCCGTCATCGAAAACCCGCAGACCGAAACCAAGGATTTGCTCAAGATCATGAAGGGCCCGGATTTTCCGACCGCCGGCATCGTGCGCGGCAAGCAAGGCATCCGCGATTATTTCGAGACCGGCCGCGGCTCCGTCCGCATCCAGGCCAAGACGGAAATTGAGGAGATTAAAGGCAACCGCCAAGCCATCATCGTGACCGAGCTGCCGTATCAGGTCAACAAGTCCCTGCTGCTTGAAAACATCGCGGAGCTGGTGCGGGACAAAAAAATCACCGACATTTCCGACATCCGCGACGAGTCGGACCGCCGCGGCATGCGCATCGTCATCGAAATCAAGCGCGACGGCCACGCCCAGGTCGTCTTGAACCAGCTCTACAAGCACACGCAGATGGAAACGAGCTTCGGCGTGATTTTGCTGGCGCTGGTCGACGGGCGGCCGCGCGTGCTTTCCATCCGGGAAGTCATCAACCAGTACATCCGCCACCGCAAAATCGTGGTCACGCGCCGCGCCCAGTTTGAGCTTAAAAAGGCGCAGGACCGCGCCCACATTTTGGAAGGCTTTTTGATCGCCATCAAAAATCTCGACCAGGTCATCAAGATCATCCGCGGCTCCGACAACGCCGACGCGGCGCGGGCGAAATTGATTTCCGTGTTCGAGCTCACCCGCATCCAGGCTCAGGCGATTTTGGACATGCGCCTGCACCAGCTCACCCGCCTTGAGGAAAAGGCGGTGCAGGAGGAATATAAGGCGCTGTTGGACCTTATCCGCGAGCTCAAGGCCGTCCTGGCCGATCCTAAGAAGGTGCTGCAGATCATCGTCAAGGAGCTTAAAGAGATCCAGGAGAAGTACGGCTCCCCCCGGCGCACCCAGATCACGGCGGAGGGCTCCGAGCTGACGTTGGAGGACATCATCGCCGACGAAGAAGTGGTGGTCACCTTGTCCCACGCCGGCTACGTCAAGCGCCTGCCGATAGACACCTACCGGGCGCAGAACCGCGGCGGCAAGGGCGTGACGGGCATGGACGTCCGGGAGCAGGATTTCATCGAGCATCTATTCATCACCAACACCCACGCGACGGTCCTATTTTTTACCACGCGGGGAAAGGTCTATTCGATCAAGGTGTATGAGCTGCCGGACGCGGGCCGCACCGGCAGGGGCAAGGCGGTGATCAACCTGATCAATCTGGCGCCGCAGGAGAAGATCACCTCCGTGATCTCCATCCGCACCTTTGAGGGCGGCAAGGACAAGCAGGCCTTCCTGTCGATGTGCACCCGCAACGGGGTGGTCAAGAAGACGCCGCTGTCGGATTTCGACAATATCCGGCGCACGGGCATCACGGCGGTGACTCTCGAGGAAGGCGACGTGTTGGTGGACGTCAGGCACACCGACGGCGCGCATGAGCTGATGATCGGGACGCAGCAGGGAATGTCGATACGTTTTTCCGAAAAGGACATCCGCCCGATGGGCCGGGCCGCCAAGGGCGTGCGCGGCATCAAGCTCGGCAAAGAGGACCGGGTGGTCGGCATGGAGTCCGCGGCCGAAAAATCCGCGAAAACGCTGTTGACCGTCACGCGCAACGGTTTTGGAAAGCGCACCGAGCTTTCGGAGTACCGGGGGCAGCACCGCGGGGGGCGCGGCGTCATCACCATCAAGGCCACGGAGAGAAACGGCGACGTGATCGGCATCAAGCTCGTCGATGACAAGGACGATTTGATGATCATGTCCGAACAGGGCATGATGGTGCGCCTGCACTGCAAGGACATCAACACCATTTCCCGCAACACCCAGGGCGTGCGGCTCGTTCGTCTGGAGGCGGGCGACCTGGTGGCCGAAGTGGAGCCCGTGGTTGTCGAATAAAGGGCGCTCCGAGGTCGTCGCCCACACCGCGGAAGTCGGCCTGAGGATTTATGGCGCAAGCCTGCGGGAACTCTTCCGCGGCGCCGCCGGCGGGCTGCTCAAGCTGTATAAGAAAAGGGGCTCCGTTTCCCCCCGCCGCCGCGACCATATTTCCCTGAAGGCAGGCGCCGTGGATGAGCTGCTTGTCTTATGGCTCAACGAGCTGATTTTTTTGGTCGCCTCGCGGCGCAGGCTCTATTCAAAAATAATCTTCCGCGAGCTGAGCCCGGCGGCGCTGGATGCGGAGGTGTGGACGGAGGCTATTTCGCCAAGCCGGCACTACTTGTCCGGCGAGGTCAAGGCGGCGACGTATCACCGCATCAGCGTCGCCAGGCGCGGTAATGGCTGGCACGCGCTGGTTTTTTTTGATGTTTAAGCCTTAAAAAAATTTCTTGGGAGGCCGCTGGCGTGATTATTACTCAAAAAGACAAAGAGCTGATTCGGGCCGCTTCGGAGCTGCTGCGCAAGCTTTACCACGCGCGCCGGCACCGCGTCGCGGCCGCGGTGCGGGCGGGCAGCGGAAAAATATACGCCGCGGTCGGCATCAACGCCAACCTCGGCCGCTGCGACATCTGCGCGGAGGCGGCCGCCATCTCGAAGGCGGTCTCGGAAGGAGAAAAGATTTTTGAGAGCATCGCCGCCGTCAAGTATTTTCCGAAGCGCAAACGCAGCGCTTTGGTGGCGCCGTGCGGGGTGTGCCGGGAGTTTATCAGCGATTTCGGCCCCATCAAGGTGATTTATTCCGCCGCCGGCAGCGTCCGAAAAGAGGACGTGCGCCGCCTTCTGCCCAACCAATACAATAAAAATGGAGACGGCTGATCTCCGCTTTCAAAAAATAGACGACTACCGGTGGGAGCTGCCGCGGCAAGGCGCGATGCGCGTTCCGGGCAGGGTCTACGCCTCTGAGAAAATGCTCTCGAAACTCGAACGGGAGCGCGTGGCCTCCCAAGTGGCCAACGTGGCCACATTCCCCGGCATCGTGGGCTATTCTTTGGCGATGCCCGACGCCCATTGGGGCTACGGCTTCTGCGTGGGCGGGGTGGCGGCGATGGACGTGGACGCCGGCGGCGTCATTTCCCCCGGCGGTGTCGGTTTTGATATCTCATGCGGGGTCAGGCTCTTGCGTTCGGGGCTCATGGCTGAGGAAGTCGCGCCGCGCATGGACGGCCTCATGGACGCGTTGTTCCACGCGGTGCCCTCCGGCGTGGGCTCCAAAGGAAAACTCCGGCTCAGCGAGGATCAGATGCGCAGGGTTTTTAAAAAAGGCGCGCGCTGGGCCGTGGAAAATGGGCTTGGAGACGCCGAGGATTTGGAGACTTTGGAGGACCGGGGCGCCATCGAGGACGCGGACCCCGATGGTCCCAGCCGCAGGGCGGTGGAGCGCGGCCGGGATCAATTAGGAACCTTGGGCAGCGGCAATCACTTTCTTGAGGTTCAAAAAATCGACGCCATCTACGACCAGCCCGTCGCCGAAGCCTTCGGTCTCTTCGAGGGCCAATTGGTCGTCTTGATTCACACCGGCTCCCGGGGCTGCGGCTACCAGATTTGCAGCGACTCCATACAGGAAATGCTCAGGGCTTCCCTCAAATACGGCATCGCATTACCCGACAAGCAGCTTTGCTGCGCGCCGCTTAAATCCCCCGAAGGCCGCGCCTACTTCGGCGCCATGGGCGCGGGGGCTAATTTTGCCCGGGCCAACCGGCAGGTGGTCACGCACCGCGTGCGCGAGGCTTTTATGCATGCGATGGGAGCCTCTCCGCGCGAACTGGACATGGGCGTGGTCTACGACGTCTGCCACAATGTCGCGAAGATCGAAAAGCATGAGTTCGCGGGCCGCAAGCTGACGCTCTGCGTGCATCGCAAAGGCGCGACGCGCTCTTTTCCAGCGGGACACCCCGAGCTCCCCGCGCGCTATCAGAAGGCCGGGCAGCCGGTGTTTCTGCCGGGCTCCATGGGGACGGCCTCCTACGTTCTGGTCGGGACGGAGCGCGCGATGCGCGAGACTTTTGGAACGGTGGCGCACGGCGCCGGACGCAGGCTGAGCCGGACGCAGGCCTCCAAGCAAATATCCGGACGGGACCTGCGCCTGCAACTCGAAAAACAGGGCATCCGCGTGCGCACCGACAGCGAGCGGGGCCTGGCGGAAGAGGCGCCCTTCGCCTATAAAGACGTGTCGGAAGTGGTGGAAATCTGCGACCGCTCCGGCATCGCCAAAAAAGTGGCGCGGATGAGGCCGATGGGCGTGGTGAAAGGATGATTGAAGAAAGTGGTAGAGTGGAGAGGAAGAAGTGGTAGAGTGGTATAGTGGTAAAGTGGCAGGAACGAGTGATAGAGTGGTAAAGTGGGAACGGCTTAAGCGGGCTCGCAGGATTGCTGTGTTCTATTCACTCTATCACTGTACCACTCTACCACTTTACCACTATCCCAATTTCACCACTCTCTCCTATTGAGAGGTCAAAAGAATGCTTGATTTGAAAAAAATTCGATCGTCGGTTGAGGAGGCGCGCAGGGCGGTGGCCAACCGGACGGGGCGCTACTCGACGGCGCTGGAGCAGCTCATTTCCACGGACGCTTCGCAGCGGACCATTTTAAAGGAAGTCGAGGATTTGCGCGCCCGGCGCAACGAGGCCTCCGAAAAAATAGGCCGCAGCCGGGTGGAAAAAGGCACGCCGGAGCACGCCCGGCTCATCGAGGATGCCAACCGGATCAAAGCCGAGATTCAGGAAAAGGAGGCGGCGCTGGCGAAGGCCGACCAGGAGGTCCGGGAGCTTTTGATCGGCATTCCCAATTTTCCGCACCCCAGCGCTCCCGTGGGCAAAACGCCCGAGGACAATCCGGTCGTGCGGGAAGTGTTGGAGTTCAAGAGGGAGTTCCCCTTCAAGCCCAAAGATCACCAGGACGTCGGCGAAAAGCTCGATATTCTTGATTTTAAGCGGGCCGCTTCCCTCTCAGGCTCGCGCTTCGCTCTGATTAAAGGCGCCGGCGCCAGGCTGGAGCGCGCGCTGGGACAATTCATGCTGGATCTGCATACCCGGCGCCACGGCTACGTCGAGATCGCGCCCCCCCTCTTGGTCACGCCGGAGGTCATCACCGGGACCGGTCAATTGCCGAAATTTGAGGCCGAGCAGTATAAGACCTCCTCGGGCGAGCACTATCTGATTCCGACGGCAGAGGTGCCGTTGACCAATCTCCACCGGGGCGAGTTTCTCGCGCCGCAGAGCCTGCCTAAAAAATATGCCGCTTTGACGCCCTGCTTCCGGCAGGAGGCCGGCTCCTACGGCAAAGACACGCGCGGGCTTATCCGCAACCATCAATTCGACAAGGTGGAGCTCGTCTGGATTTGCCGCCCGGAGGACTCCATGGACGCTTTGGAGCGCTTGACCCGGGATGCCGAGGAGGTGCTGCGGCAGCTCAAGATTCCTTACCGCGTTATCGAGCTCTGCACCGGCGACATGGGATTTTCGGCCTGCAAGAGCTACGATCTGGAGGTCTGGATGCCCGGCGAAAACAAGTTCCGCGAGATTTCCTCCTGCTCCAATTGCTGGGATTTTCAGGCGCGGCGCATGGATACGCGCATCCGCCTGGAGAAGGGCAGCGTTTACGCCCACACCTTAAACGGCAGCGGCGTGGCCGTGGGCCGCGCCTTCGCGGCCGTCTTGGAAAACTATCAGCGCGAGGACGGCTCGGTGGAAATCCCCGAAGTTCTCCGCCCCGCCATGGGCTGCGAGGTCATCGCGGCTCCGTAGCGCCCCTCATTTCGCACGAATTTTTATACGGGGGCTTGCCGCCGGGTTTGCCCTCGCCGGTTGGAAATCTTCATGTATTGTTTTTGAAGCGGCGGATCCTGTCGCGGGGCGCCTTCCGAAAAACGGGTCCCCTTCAGGGCCTGCCCGCAGTCGCGGGCGCGCAAGGCGGGTGTCCTCCGGACTCACCGCGCCCTCCGAGAGCGCCCCTCCCTCCCTCAGAC
>JACQRQ010000099.1 GCA_016206405.1 Elusimicrobiota bacterium
CAAAAGAAACCAGGAGGCGACGTCGGCCCAGGCGCCTATAAAAGGAAGGGTGATGAGGGCCAAGGTGAGTTTCCTTCCGCAGCCCGCCAGGAGAAAAATCGCCCCGGTGATGAAATACATGGTCCCGTGGCCGAAGGCGTGCTGGTGGGTCATGCGCAGGAGCGCGGCGAAGCTCTTGTAGGCGAAATGCGCTTGGGCGGAGGGCGCCACGTCGCGCGTCACCTCCCAAACCAGCGCCGCCGCGGCGAGATGGTTGAAGCAAAAGGAGGTCAAGACCAAGGTGATAAGCCACTTGGCCTCGATGGGAAGCTCCTGGAGCTTGGGAGGGAAGGTCACGGGGTCTTCTCTTCGCTTTTCTTTGGCGGCGCTTTTTTATCCGCGAAGGGCTGAAAAAACTGCCGGAGAATGAGGCCTCCCCTGCGGATTTCGTCCACGATCTCTTGGGATTGCTCCGCCAGGGCGGGGCTGGGCGGCTTGACGGCGTCGAGTTGATCCGGCAGCTTGGAGGCGAATTGGTCCATGTAAGCCGCTTTCTTGAAAGCCCGCTCGTGCGTCGAAAAAAAGCGCAGCCCCGCGATTCGGGCGGGCCTGTCCGCGGAGGGCCTGCCCGCCGCGGAGGGGTAATAACCCGCGAGGTAATAGCTGTCGCTCTTGGCGGAGGAGGTGTAGAGAGCCGCTCCGAGGGGGGCATCCTCCTTGTAGGCGATGAAGTAGGTGGGGTAGAGGTCTTGGTCTCTTAAGGGCGCGCCCAGGATTTTTTCGATTCGCGCGCGCTCTTTATCCTCGATTTTTTCTTCTTGAAGCTCGTAGCGGTCCGAACCGGGGAAAAGCGCCTGAAGGTGCTTTTTGGGGGCATGGACCGGGGGAATGTTTTCGAGCCACAGGCCGGGTTCCTTGGGCGTGGAGCGCGGGTCTCCCGGGTTGGCCTTGGCCTTGATTTCCTCAAGGGTCTTGGCGCCGTCCTCGTCCAGGTCGAGCTCCTCGAGTTTTGGAAAGGCTTTGAGATCGGCGCCATTCTTGGAGAAGCCTTTGCCGTAACCCGTGAGGTCCCAGTTGTCGGCGTCATGACAGGCGGTGCAGTTGGGCTTGAAGCCGTAATGGGCGTTGAAAAGCCTCTGATACGGAGGCAGGGCGAATGAATTGCCGCCCAGAAACGCCGTCAGGATGAGGGCCAAAGCGAATCGGGCTAAAACCATAAATGCGCCGCCAGCGAGGCTTGGTTGTCGGGCTGCCTCGGGCGCAGCCGCCTGACGCGAAACTCGGGGGTCACTGAGCAATAAGGCGTCAGGAACCACTCGGCCGCCAGGGAAAATTGCCGCTGATCGTCGCCCCCGGCCGAAACGTCGGGATTCATGGCGTCGAAGCGCCCCTTGAGCAGAAGCACCTTGGGCCGCGGGGCGTAATTGATTTCAAGGAGCGTTCCCTGGAAGCGCGTTCGGGCGTTGTTGGAAAGCGCCTGATTGACCCCGAAGGCGCTTTCGCCCATGACCACCACCGGGCCGAGCTTGAGCCAGGCCATCGGGCCGTAGCGAAGCTCCTTGCGGTCCGTCGAGGCGATGCCGGTGGTGTTTTTGAAGGCGCCGCCGCCCAGCATGAAGCTCTCCCAGATGACGCCCAGGCGGGCGGTGAGGGCCTTGGCCCCGGCGGTGTTGTTGGCCCCGCCGTTGGTGTAAGCCGCGTTGGCGAAGAAGCCCTTCTTGGGAGAAAGGCCGATTTCCACGCCCGAGTCGCTCTGCCCCGATTTCATGCCGAATCCGACCCCGCTGGCGCTCACAAAAGGGGCGCTGTTCTTGATGAAGGCGCTGTCGTCCGGGTCTTCGCTTTGAAGGCCGTACGGCAGAAAAAATTTGCCGGCCTTGACGTAAAAGGACGGCAGAGGAAACTCATCGCCCGATTTCCATAGGCCGTAGGCCTGGGTGGTGACCCCATCGTTGGCATGGTAGACGAAGTTGACCCCGGGGGCGGGCTCCGCCGCCAGGTAAAGCGCCGTGCCGCGCGGCGGCGCGTTATAGATCGTTCTTTGGCGCTCCGCTTTTTTCCACAGAAAGCGGAAATCCGCTCCGAGAGTGAGGGCGTCGTTGATTCGGGTGGGCGAGTTTTGCGTGGCTTTGCGGATGCCGCCGCCGGCCGGGTTAAAATGGCAGGCGGAGCAATTGATGCCTTTGGAGGCGGCGTAATAAGGCCGCGGCCGCGCCAGGGGTTTGAGGACCAGATAAAGCGACGCGACCAGGAGAAATATCTTTGCTTTTTTTAGCATGAGGTTCCTTTTATACCTATTTCCTTACCGCCCCTTCAACAGCAGCTTTCTCACCACGCGTAGCCGACGCTCAGGCGATGGGCTTGACCCAGTTCCCCCATCGGCGTCGCCGCGTAATCCAGGCTCAGTCGGTTCAAGCCGAAGCCGATGCCGAAGCTCGGGCCGCTAAATCCGCGCACGCGCCCGGCGAGGCTGGAATATCCCGCGCGGAGCCACAGGGCGGTCCCGGACTCTGAAAAAATCCGCGACTGGGCGCCCAAGTGAACCAAGGGCTGGTTGTCCCGGGGCGCTTCCACATCCACGCCGAGTAAAAAGCCGCGTTCCCAACGGTAGGCGGCGCCCAGCCTGAGGGTAGTCGGCAGGGGATCGCCCCGCTCCTCGAACTTCAGGCGCGTTCCGGCGTTTTTTAGGACCAAAGCGAGGTTGAGCCCGCTCAAATCAAGAACTTGAATACCGAGGTCGAAAGCGAAAGCCTCGGCGCTTTTAAGGATCTTTGAGGAAATCCATCTTGCGGCCGTTCCCACCCGCAGACGGCCCCACTGCCGGCCGTAGCCGAGGCTTACCGCCAGGCTGTAGGGCGAAAAGCTTCCCAGGCGATTGCCGGACGCGTCGGTGTGGATGGCGGCGCCGGCGGTCAAATAGGTGAAGTCCAGAGCCAGGGCGCCCCGCTCGCCGCCGAGAGGAAATCCCAGGCCGAGGTATTCGAAATTGGAGGCGTTGAGGTAGGAGGCGAACATCATCGACACCGCCGGTTTTTGAAGGCCGGCGAGTCCCGCCGCGTTCCAGTAAAGCGCGGTGGGGTCCTCCACCGAAGCCGAAACGGCCTCGCCCATGCCCGCGGCGCCGCCGCTGACCCCGAGCTTAAGAAAGTTCGCCCCCGAAGTGCCGACGCTGCGGGAGGTGAAGTCGCTCCAAGCGAGAGAAGGCAAGAGAAGCAGGAGAAACAAAGTGATAGAGTGGCGGAGTGACGAGGTGGTAGAGTGGCAGAGTGGTAGAGTGATGAATTGGGTGAGTGGTAGAGTGGTAGAGTGGTAGAG
>JACQRQ010000100.1 GCA_016206405.1 Elusimicrobiota bacterium
AACTCCTTTTGGCGCTGCTCTTCCCAGGCTGTTTTTTCCTTTTCCAGGCGCTTTTCCTGCGTCTTGAGCCATTGCAGATGCTGCTCGTTAAGGGTCCAGCGCATCTCCGTCTCCCGGCTCACCCATGCCTGCTCCTGCTCCTGCCAGCGCTGCTGCATCTGCCTTTCCTTCTCGTAAATCTGCTTTTCCAGCCCGGACTGGCGGCGCTCCAGGTCCGCGCGCAGAGCGCGTTCCCGCGTTCCCAGTTCGCGCTGGTAGCCTGCGGCCAGTTTGGATTCCTGCGCCTCCAACGCCTTCTGGAGTTCGCTTTGGACGCGGACTCTTTCGGCCTGAAGCTCCCGCTCCTTATTCTGCCGGAATTCTTTAAGCGCCTGCCGCTCCTCCTCCAGAGTCCGCCGCTCCCGGACCAAAATTGCCTCCCACTCCTGCTCCCTGTCCAGCCAGCGCCGGTTCATGTGCTCCTGCAAATCCTTTTCTTTTAGAGCTAGAGCGCCGCGCATCTGCTTTTCCTGCTCCAGCGCCTGACGGCGGAAATCGTCCTCCTTTTGACGCAGCTCCTGCTCCAGGACGGCCCGCCCCCGGCGCAGCTCCTCCTGAAGCTTCTGATCCTCTTGAAGCTTCCACGCTTTAGCTTCGGCTGCCAAAGTCTGTCTTTGGTTTTGAATCTCCGATAAAACGCAGTTTTTCTCGGCCTCGAAGTCCTCCTTCAGCTTGCGGGCTTCTTCTTCCACGCTCCGGCGCTTCTCCTCAAAAGCGGCCTCCAGCCGCCGCCCCTCCGCGGTCAGCCAGACTTGGTTCTGCTTTTCCACCTCGGCCTGCTTGGCCGCGAAGTCCTCTTGAAGCCGGGAGTCCGTCAGCTTGGCGTTCTCCGCGTGTTTTTCCTCCAATTGGCGGAATCTTTTTTCCAGGACGGCCTTGCGCTGGAGGAACTCCGCCTGGCGCCTTTCCTCCCGGGCGCGAAGCTGCTCTTCCATCTCCTGCCAATGCTGCTCCGCCTTCTGGTGGTAGCTCTCCTCAAGCGCCTTCCTTTGCGCCTGGGCCCTCTCTTCCTGACGCTGGACCCACTCCAGGCGCCCGGCGGCGATCTGGTCCTCCATACCGCGCAGCTTGTCGGAAAATTGCCGCTCAAGCTCCGCCTGCCGGCGGCCCAGCTCGACCTCGTGCCGGTTCATTCTTTCGGCGTAGACGGTTTGAAGCTCCCTCTCGCGGCGGACCTGGAAAGCGGTGTATTCTTTTTCAACCTGGGCGTTTTTGGCCTGCCAATACTCGGAAATCTTTTTTTCTTTTTCGCGCGACTCCTCCATTTGCCGCGCCTTGAGCTCCTCGGCGAACTGGAAATGCTTTTCCTGAAGCTCCCTCTCCCGGTTCTTGGACTTGTCCAGAAACTCCGTTTCCAAAGAGGTGCGGGTCTCGAGCAGCTCTTTTTCCCTTTTCTCAAAACTCTCCAGCAGGCTCGTCCGGTACTTCTCCAGGCCGGCCCGGTCCTGCGCGAATTTCTTCTCCATCTCCTCTGTGGCGGCCTTCACCTTCTCAACATATTCGGCCTCCAAGGCGTCTTTGCGCGCCTGCCAGAAGCGCAGCCGGTCTTCTTCCTTATCCTGATGCTCCTGCTCCAGCTTTTCCTGGCGCTGGCGCCGGGCCTTTTCGGCGGCCTGTAGCCCCTGCTCCCACTGCTTTTTTAAATTCTCCCTTTCCCGCTCGAGCTCCTCCTGCACCTGCTTGATGACGGCCGTCTCCCTGGATTGGTAGCGGCCCTGCAAATTTTCCTCTTGAATGCGAAGGCGCTCCTCCAGCACGCGCTTAAACTCTTCCTGGGCCTGCTGGTGCTTATCAACGGCCTCCCGCAGGTCGCGCTCGTGCTGCCGCCGCAGCGCCTCCGCCTGGGTGAAGGCGTCGTTTTGGATGCGGATGAGCTCCATTTCTCTTTCGTGCAGCTCTCTTTCCAAATGGCCGATGATCTGCTCGAGCCCGCCGCGCACCTTTTTCCAGTCTTCGCTCTTTTCCTCGGTGATTTCCACCCGCAGCTTTTCCCTGAGCTCCTTTTCCAAAACCTCGCGCTCCTTCCAGTTGGATTCCCAGGTGCGCATCGTCTCCTGCCAGCGGCGCAGCGTGGCGTCCTTTTCAACCAATTGGGAGCGCAGGTTTTGGGCGGCTTGTTTTTCGGCCTGCAGGCCTTCTTTGACCGGGGCTATCTCGTCCTGGAGGGTATAAATGCGCTCAAGCGCCCAGCGCAGCGCGAGCTTGGCCGTCTCGACGTCGGTGATGGTCGCCGGATCGATGAACTTGTCGGGACCTTCCATAGTTTAAACGCGGTCTATAAACAGAACGGAGGACGCCGCTTTCAGGCGTCCTCTAAGTATCTAACAGAAGCATGTTAAATTTTCAAGTCTAAAGTTTTAAGAGCCCGCGGAGGATTCTTTGGAGGCGGTGAGGCGGCGGAAAATATAGTGGGAGAGGCGGTAAATCGAATAGGCCATAAAATAGGCGGCCACGACGTCCACGGTGTAGTGATTGCGGGTCAGGAGCACGCACGCCGCCATGACGATGGAGACGCCCAGAAAAAGCTTCTTCTGCCAGCCGATGTCGAACATCAAGGAAAACAGAAAGGGGATGGCGGTGTGCCCCGAAAACACGAATTCGTTGGTGAAGGTCAGGACTCCCGTCAGCCGCGAAAAAATGTAGTCGACGCGGCTCAAGTCCAGCATCCCGTGCGGCGCGCCGATGGGACTGAGGATGATGAACGTCGTGCGGATGGCGATCAAAAGCCCGAAAGTCAGAAGCATGAACGGGGTGCGGCGGGGGTAATACGAAAGGGAAATAAAAATGGCCGCCAAGTGGGCGATGAACCATCCCCACGACAAGACCGGCGTCATGTCAATGACGGGCAGAATATCCAGAAAGGGATCCGTGCTGGCGGGCAGCACCCGGGCGTCCGCGTACTGGCCCACGACGGTGTAATAGAAAAATGAAAAAATAAAAAATACCAAAATGCCGCCCAAAATAATGACGAACCAGCGGTAGGATAGCCCGGCCCACTCGTCCTTGATCTCGTGGATGCGCTCTTTGGTGGCGGTCTTGAGCTTGTGCCTCAAGCGCCCCAGGTCCTCGGCCACCTCCTTGAATTTTGCCTCCAGACGCTCGATCTCGTCGTCCATGGGCTCCGGTGAAGGCTGGTTTTTTTTGTTCATCCGCGCTCTTTTAATCCCAGGACAATTCTCCGGGCCAGGCGCAAATGCCGGCCCAGTTCCCGCCACGCGCGCATTTTGGAGATCCCCCATACGCGCGTCGTCAACTCCGCGGGCGTCTCCTCCACATGATAACCCCTTAGAATGAAAAACGCCAGTATTTCGGCGTTGATTTCGTAGCCTTCGCAGCGCAGCGGCAATTGCATCAGGACCAGGCGGCGGTATAGGCGGAACACGGCCGTGTAAGCGCTTATGCGGCGGCTGAGAAGTCCGCGGTAGAATTGGTTGACCAAGTAGCTGGGCCAGGCGCGCAGCGCGGGAACGCCGCGCATGCCGCCCTGAATATGCGATCCCGACACGCAATCCGCGCCTGTTTGCGCCTGCCGCTCCACCAGGGCAGCGATGAGTCGGGGATGAAAGGTGCAATCGGAGTCCAGCGTGATCACCCACTCGCCCCGGGCCGCCGCAAAACCGGTCCGCAGCGCGGCCCCCATTCCCCGGTTGCGCTCGTGGCGCAAAAGACGGACGTCTCCGCGGCGGCGGGCGAGTTCCTCAAGCCGCGCGGCGGTGGCGTCGGCGCTGCCGTCATCGACCGCCACAATCTCGCACGGACCGGCCAAGCGCCGTGCCGCCGGCAAAAGCTCGGTCTCGATCAAGGGCACGTTGCCCTCCTCGTTGAAATACGGCACGACGACGCTATAGAGGGGAGGCATAAAGGGGAAGTGATATAAAGGGGAAGTGGTACAGTGGTAGAGTGGTAGAGTGGTAGAGTGAACAACAGAATAACCGCGGCCATCTGCGAAGCCGCTTAAGTCGTTGCCGTTCCCGCTTTACCACTCTATCACTTTACCACTGTACCACTTTACCACCTAACTACTGACCACTTTACCACTAACAATTAGAGTACTTCATAGCCCTTCTTTGAAATACTTGAGCGTTCGCCGCAGACCGACTTCCAGGCTCACTTTGGGGCTCCAGCCGAGATGCTTCTTCGCCAGGGAAATATCGGGGCGGCGGACCTGAGGATCGTCCTGGGGAAGCGGCTCA
>JACQRQ010000101.1 GCA_016206405.1 Elusimicrobiota bacterium
CCTTAAGAAGGCTCATTCCGCCGCTTCCGCCCACTTTTCCTAGGGACTGCCGGCGGAACCGGCCACCCATACTTATAGCACATTGGCCGGCAACACGCCTAATTGCGCCAACAGCCATAACGCTCCCATGAGCCAGGCAAATCCCAGCAAATGCAGGGCGGTTCCGGCTCGGATCATGGACGTGATCGGGATTTTGCCGGAGCCGTAGACCACGGCGTTGGGCGGCGTCGAGACCGGAAACATGAAGGCGAAGCTGCAGCTCAACGACGTCGCCACGACGGGGATGAGCGGAGAGACGCCGGCCTCATCGGCCAACACGATGATGATGGGGACCGTCATGTTGGCGCCGGCGGTATTGGAAGTGGTCTCGGATAAAAGACCGGCCATGAGCGCTCCCAGCGCCGTGACTCCCCACAGGGAGGAAGCCCCCGTGAGCCCGCTCATGCCTTGGGCGATCCAGCGGGCCAGGCCGGTGTCGAACATGAGCTTGCCCAGGCTCAAACCGCCGCCGAAAAGAAGAATCGTCCCCCAATCAATCCGGACGGCTTGGGACCAGTCCAGCGTGAAGCGCCGCTCGCTCCAGGATACGGGCAGCGCAAAAAGCAGCATCGCCCCCAGCATCGCGACAATCCCCTCGTCGAGGCGGCCGGCCAGAAGGCGGGTCCAGGGGTGGTCCGCGCCCAGAATCCATCGGCACGCGCTCGGCAAAAGCCACAAAAAGACCGTCAAGCCGAAGGCGAATAAAACGTTGCGCTCCCCCCGGCTCATGGCGCCCGACTCCAAACGCAGCTTCGCGAAATAGCCCGCCATCGCCTCAAAGGAAACCCGGGGCGCCGGATGCAAAAGCACGATCAACGGCAAAAGCAGGCAGAGAAACCCCGCTGCGATCGGCACCCCGGCCGCGCTCCACTGAAGAAAGCCGATATGAACGCCTTTCATTTTTTCAAGCATGCCGATGCCGATGAGGTTGGGCGGCGTGCCCACCGGCGTGGCCAAACCGCCCGCGGCGGAGGCGTAGGCCACGGTCAAGAGCAAGCCGGTGGCGAAAGGGCTTTCCATCCAGCGCACCGGGTTCGCGCCGGCCGCCGAAAGCTCATCCATGGATTTTAGAACGCCCAAGGCGATGGGCAAAAAAATCGCCGCGCAAGCCGTGTTGGATATCCACATGGACAAGGCCGCCGAGGCCAGTCCGAAGGCGGCCAGAATGCGGGCCGGGCTCTTTCTCACCCAGGAAAACGACAAGATGAAATACGCGAAGCGGCGGTCTAGGCCGTGGAGAGCCATCGCTCTGGCGAGCATGAAACTGCCGATGAAAAGAAATAGGATGGGATGCGCGAAATCGGAGAGAACCTGCGCCGCGGAGGCGACGCCGAGCACCGCGTTAAGAACGGCCGCCAAAAGCGCCGTCGCCGCCAAGGGTATCGGTTCGCACACCCACCAAACCACGACCCAGGCTGTCACCGCCGCCAAACGGCGCGCCTGGGGAGACAATCCCTCCAGCGGCAGACAAAGCGTCAAAACGAAGAACGCGGGCCCAAGCCAAAAGCCCAACGTTTTCCGGCTCCATTCAAATCCGATCTTCGTCCACGCGGGACCCGTGAGAATCTTTTCCATGGAGTGTCAGCGCGCTGGGGGCTTTTGGGCCAAAATGGCCAGCCGCCCTGACGTGGAAGCGCGAAATGGAGACGAGCTTAAGCCGTCCATCACCTTCCGGATGGTAAAACCCGCTTTCCTCAAGAGCCGGGTCAAAGACCCGCTCTCATAGGGCCTGACATAAGAGGTCATCTCTTGGCGGCGCGCGCCCTTCAGGAACAGCCAGCGGACCCGGATAAGGCCTTTTTGGGGCAGCCAAAGGGAATCCTCCAGGACGAGCGTCCCGTCGTCGATTTCAGACCAGCGGCTGCTGTCCAAATTGTTCCGGCGGTCGAATTTCAGCTTCTCCAGGACGCGGGAATAGTTCGCGATTTCCAGCAAGAATTTTCCCCCCGGCTTGAGCGCCCTATAAACGCCGCACAGAACCTGATAGTCGTCCGAAGCCCTGGAGAAATATCCGAAACTGGTGTAAAGGTTGATGACCGCGTCGAAGGTCCGCTCGAATCCGACCCGGCGCATATCCCGGCGCAGAAACTCCACGGATATTTTCTGAAGCCGGGCCTGCCGCCGCGCCTCGGCCAGATACTTGCTTGAAATATCGACGCCGGTGACCCGATAGCCGCGGCGGGCCAGCTCAAGGCTATGGCGGCCGACGCCGCAGCAGAGATCCAGTATCTTGTAGTTGCCGGGGGGGCCGAACAACCTGCCGGCGAAGGAAATCTCCCGGAGCGTCCTCTCCCGCCACGTCCGGCCCGCGGCCAGGGCGCTCAGGGGATACACCCCGTCTTCAAAGGCGCGCTTCCACCAATCGCCCAAGCTCATCGCGCCGCGCTCCGGCCGGGGATGCTCATGTCACCTTCAAAATAGTTCCGGCCCGGTCCAGGCTGTTTCCATACTCCGGCGGCAATTCCATATCCGCCGCCGTCAGGTTTTCGCGGAGCTGCTCCAGGGTCCGCGCTCCCAGGATCACGGAGCACACGCCCGGCCGCGAGAGCAGCCAGCGCAGCGCCAGGGCCGCCGGCGGCCGGGCCACGAGGCCGGCGATCTTTCCAAGCACTTCCACCATGGCGTAATCCCGGTTTCCATTGGGTTTTGGAAATTGAGTCTCCGGCTTGCTCAATCGGCCGCCGGGCGGCGGCGGCCCGTCCTTGCCGTATTTTCCGCTCAGCATGCCGCCGCGCAACGGGCTCCACGCCAGCAACCCGACGCCTTGATCCCGGCACAGCGGCTGCAATTCCCGTTCGAACTGCCGCTCCAGCAGGCTGTACTCATTTTGGACCGTCTCAAAACGGCTCCAGCCGTTCTTGTCCGAAATCCAAAGCGATTTGGCCAATTGCCAGGCGAGAAAATTGGAGCAGCCGATGTAGCGCACCTTGCCGGCGCGAACGAGGTTGTCGAGAACGCCGAGCGTTTCTTCCAGAGGCGTGAGAGGATCCCAGGAATGCACCTGGTACAAATCGATCCAATCCGTCTGTAAACGGCGGAGGCTCTCCTCGACGGCGCGCAGGATGTGGCGGCGCGAGAGCCCCGCCTCCCCGTCCGCCGGCCGCACCGGCCAGCGGACCTTGGTCGCGATCACGATCTTTTGGCGGCGGCCGCCCAGCGCCCGCGCCAGCATCCGCTCCGACTCGCCCCCCGTGTAGATGTCCGCCGTGTCGAAGAAATTGACGCCCCGGTCCAGGCAGAGGCCGACCATCTTCTTAGCCGTGCCCAGGTCGACGCCGCCCGCAAAGCCGCCGCGCGGGCCGAAAGTCATGCAACCCAAGCAAAGCTCGGAAATTTTAAGACCGGTTCGCCCAAGATGGCGGTATCGCATATTTCAGGCACATTATATATCAAAATTGGGTCCTTGGACCCATTTTAAGGGGGGACCATTACCCGCGCCCGGGTGGGCCCAAAGTCTCATGTGCCATGACGAGCAAGTTCATACAATGTGAGAGTTGCGGAGGTGGATATGAAAAGATTTTTGGCGCCGGCGCTTGCAGGAATCTGGATTTGCTTTCAAGGGCAGGGGCTTTCCTGGGCGGAGACCCCCCGCCGCGGTTGCGGCGACCCGCGTCCTTGCCGACAGGAATGCCGCCGGCCGAAGGAAAATTACTTTGACTGCAGAAATAGGGGCTACAGCCACGAAGTCTGCGCCCAAGCGAAGCAGGGCTACCTCACCTGCCGCGACCGCGGCTTCAGCCACGACCAATGCGCCGACGCCGGACCATCCTATGTGCCCTGCCGGGACCGGGGCTACAGCCACAACGACTGCCGCGAGATTGAAGCCGTCGGCCGCGCCTGCCGCGACCTTGGCCTCGCCGAGTGCGCTGATTTCCAAGACTACACGGCCTGCCGCGATCGGGGCCTAAGCCACAATAATTGCGTCAACGCCAAAAAGGGCTATCTCGCCTGCCGCGACCGCGGCTACAGCCACGACCAATGCGCCGACGCCGGACCCTGCTACCTGACCTGCCGGGACAAAGGCTACAGCCACAACGAATGCCGCGAGTTTGAGTCCTCGCGCCCATCCTGTCGGCACGGCGGCCCGAAAGATTGCGCCGAATTCCAGGACTACGCGGCCTGCCGGAACAGAGGCTACAGCCACGCCGATTGCGCCGAGGCTAGAAATGGTTATCTGCCCTGCCGCGACCGCGGCTACAGCCACGCCGAGTGCCGCGCGGTCCAGGAAAACGACCCGCCCCGCGGCTGCCGC
>JACQRQ010000104.1 GCA_016206405.1 Elusimicrobiota bacterium
GATGACCTCTTCTTCCGGGAGGAAGCGCTCCCAGGAAAGAAAGATCACGCGGGTGCCTTGTTTTTGAAGCTGCGACATAAGTCGGCGGTACTCTCCTCTCAGGCGCTCCAAATAATCCACCTTGAGCCCGTCGGCCTCGCCGCTGCGGCCTCGTTGAGCCATGCGGCCGTGAGCCGTCCTGGCGCTGCAATCGAGAAACACATAGATGGGCGGAGGCCGTATGGTCGAGGTGACGATCTTAAATATTTTTTGATACACCTCCGCGTCCATGCGGGTAAGGCGCTTTCCGGCGCGCAGCGTCCGGATGAAGGCCAGGCCGTCCCAAAGGGTGCGGTCCAACACCACGCCGCGCGCCCTGCGCTCGGCCAAAGCGCGCAGGGCCTTTAAGTACTGCTCGTGGCGGAACTGCAGGAACCACATTTCCAAGTGGAAGGTATTATGCTTCGGGTTATCGAAAAAAGGCTGAAGAAAGGGATTGTCCGAGATGCTTTCCGGGGCGGCGCGGTATTTGAGCTTATCAGCCAGGCGCTCGCAAAGCGTGGTCTTGCCCACGCCGGGCAGGCCGCTGACGGCGATGAGCGCCCCGGTCTTGGGCGCGTAATCGGTGAAGCGCTTGCCGAGGCTGAGGGGTTTGGCGTTCATCGGCGGCTCGTCTTGGAAGCGTAGGCCGCGAAAAGATCGTCGGCCGGGTGAGGCCGCGCGGCTTCCTCCTCGCTTAAAACCCGGTACACCGCGACCCAGGCCTTGAGGCCGTCATCGAGCTCGAACTCCTTCAAAGTGTATTTTTTCCAAAAGCCGTCGAGATTCGCTTTGCCCTGGAAAGTGAATCGAAAGCTGGTTTTCAACCGGTCGATTTCACCCTGGTTGACCAGAACGTAGGTCACGCCCGCGCGGTCGAATTGAGCCCTGAGCGCGCCGGGGTTGGCGGCGCCGTTGGACCACATTTCGATGAAGCTGGGCTGGCCGGGAGTGGTCATAAGATGCCGGCGCTTGAGATAAAAACCCCGCGCGTCGCCGAAGATCAGGACTTTGGCCGAGGCCGGGGCGGCGCGGTTGATGTAGTCGATGCCCGCGAAGGGCGGCATGGGATATCCGTCGATGCGGCTTTCGCCCAAATAATCCCCGAAGGATTGCCGGCCCAGAAAAACCGCCCAGTTTTCCCCCAAGGATTTGGCCGGCGCGAAAATGACCGCGGTGTAGGCCAGAGCCAGCCCCGTCATGACGCGCAGGCTGCGGCTGAAATCCGGCGGCCGGACCTCGGCCAAAATCCAGCCGGCCAAAAGGCACAGGAGCGCGGCGGCGGGGATGAAAAACCGGGGCATCGTGGTGACGATGCTCAGCGGCAGCCAAGTTCCCAGAAACAGCCACAGCAGACCCGCGGCCTTCGGAGGCAGCCGCACCAGCGCCGGCAGAAGGCAGGCGGCGAGCAGGACGGGACCCAGCGCGCTGCTGGCGAATTGGTTGTTGATGGACATCCGCCACGGATGCTGGAGGTAATCGAGCCATCCGGCCGCGGTCAAAAACGTCCATTTCAAGTCCCTTCCGGCCGAGTTGACGTAGCGCCAATCCGGCATGATATCGGAGCCGGGGCGCCAAAACTCGTGAAAAAATGGGTAGATGGGATTATGATAAAAAAGAATGTTTTTAATCAGCCAGGGCAAAAGAACCGCGAGGGCCACGGCGAATATTTTAAGCAGCTCCCGGAAATCCAGGCGCAGGGCGTCCGGGCGCTTGCGCCCGGCGAGCCAGACGATGATGAAGCCCGCGGGGGCGAACCAGGCCGGGTATTTGGTCGACATCGCCAAGCCCAAAAACAATCCGCACAAAAGCAGCGCGCTTTGCCGCGCGGCCGGCGGCCGGTCCTGTTCCAGAGCGGCCACAAGCGCGTGCGCGGACAGGAACTGAAAAAGGGCCCACTCCAGGGCCACCGAGGTCCGCACGCTTTCGATGGCGACGGCCGGAGCGCAATAAAAAATCGCCGCGGCCCACGGCCCGGCGGCGCCTGAGCCCAGGCGCTTGGCCAAACCGGTGAAGGCGCAAAAAATCCACAAAGCGAAGCTGAAATGAAGAAGCTGGGCCGTGACTCCCCACGGGTCCAAGGCGAGCATCCAGCCGGAGAGCATCTGCGTGAGCCCCGGAATCCCAGCGAAGGCGTTTTCGGGGGTCGGCACGACGGCGTGGTGGAGCAGATAGAGATGGGGGAGCTCGAGGTGGTACTCCAGGGCGTCGTAGAAGGTTTCCGGAATGAAGGCCTGGGGCGACTGCAGAAAAAAAGCCAGGAAGAAAATCAGCGCGCCCCAGCCCGCGGCGGATATGCGCGTTTGGAACGGCGCGGCGGGGGGCGGCCTCCAGCGCTTGTAAAAGGAACGGGCGTCGGCCAGCGCCGGAAGGCTTGCGGCCGCCAGAATGCCCGCCAGAACGGCGGGATAAAGCAGATGCAAAATTCCCAGAAGAAAAAACAGCGCGGCCCCGAGTCCGGCCCCCAGACCGAAGCTTAAGGAAAATTCCTCCCACGGGTTGCGGCAATCAAAGCGCAGGGCCGCCAGCGCGCGCCGGCCCGCCGCCGTCAAAATCCAAGCGAACCAGAGAACCGCCGCCAGCCGCCATAAATGGCCCAAGAAGGCCGTCTGGGTCATTTGCCAGAAAGGCGGCACGACGGCGTAGGAGAGCCCGGCCCACGGCAGGGAGCCGTAGCCGCCGATGAAGACCGCGGCGCAGGCGGTTAAAAGCGCGGCGCCGGCGAGAAGCTTCGCGGCGGCGGGCGAAAAGCGCGGCCGGAAATCCTCCGTGGAAACGGGCTCGGGCATATGCTGGCCTTGGTTAAACGGGTTCGATGAAAAAAAGCGGCTGTCCGTATTGGACGACCTGGCCTTCTTCCACGCAAGTATCGTGAATGCGGCCCGAAGCGGGAGCTTTGACCGGCGTCAGGCGCTTGCCGGCCTCCAGAATGCCCAGCGTTTGGCCCTTTTCAACGGCCGAGTTTTTGGAAAGGGGCCGCGCCCCGCGGCCGGCCTCGGCCCAGCGGAAAAGGCCGACGCCCTCGGAGGTGACGGCGGCCAGCCTGGATTTCGGGAAGACGGCGGCGGCCGCGGCGCCGTCGAGTTGGATGGAAAAGCCGGGTCCGCTTTTTTCCGTCGACGGCTTCCACGTCGCCTCCACCAGGTCGGTGGATTTCATCCAATCGATGATTTCCTTGAGCTCGGCGGTTTTCATCAGGGAAGCCGTTTGAGCAGCCCCGCGGTGATCGGGTCGAAGGGATGGGGAAGAAGCTCGACGATTTTGTAGGTCGCGATGTTTTCCTTGCGCTGCGGGCCGCGCAGCGTGGCTAAAATCACGTCGATGTCCAAGCCGAACTCGGCGATGACCTGGCGGCAGGCGCCGCAGGGAAGAGCGGTGCGGCCCACCACGCAGATAGCCTGGATTTCGCGCTCGCCCTTGCAGACGGCGTTGAAGATGGCCGTGCGCTCGGCGCAGATGACCAAGCCGAAGGAGGAGTTTTCAATGTTGCAGCCCGAAAATATTTTCCCGCTGCGGGTCAGAACGGAGGCGCCGACCGCGAAGCGCGAGTACGGACAATAAGCGAGGTCTCGCGCCTTCTTGGCTTCATGGATCAGCTTCTTCTGCCATTTATGGACTTGCATAAAGTTTCTCCATTTCCTGCGTGAATTGCTTTTCAAGCTGCGACTTGAGCGCGGGAGGGGCGAATAGGCTGCGCACGCCGTTGATTGAGATTTTTTGCAGCCCCTCGACCGGAATTCCGAGCTCGAGGGCGCGCCGGTATTCGTGCGTCAGGTCGATGCCCAGCACGCCGCGGTCGTCGGTGTTTAAGGTCACGATCAAGCCTTTTTTAAAAAGGGGCAGCAGCGGATGGCGGGCCAAGCTCGGCACCGATTTGCTGTAGGCGTTTGAGGTCAGCCCGATCTCCAGGGGAATGCCGGCCTTAAGCGCCGCGTTGACGTAGCTTTCGTCCTGCAGGATGTGAATGCCGTGCCCGATCCGGTCCACGCCAAGCTCCAGGGCCGTTTTCAGGTTCTCGCTGCCCTCAATCTCGCCGGCGTGGCAGGTGGTCGGGATGCGCTTGGATTTTGCCTGCTCGAAGTAATCGGCGAAAAGTTTGGTGGGAAATTGTCTTTCGTCCCCCGCCAAATCCATGCCGACGACGCCGCGGCCGATGAGGCGGCACAGGGCGTTGAAGGCGCCGCTGTTTTCTTTGGGGCTGTGATTGCGCAGCAGGCACACGATGACGCCGCTGTCAACGCCGAAATCCAGCTTGCCCTTTTCCAGTCCGCGCAGCGCGGCCGAAAGCGCCTCCTCGGCGGAGAAGCCGCGCTTGACGCACAGCATCGGCGCGAAGCGCGCCTCGACGTAGCGGATGCCGTCGGCCCGGCAGTCCTCGCAAAGCTCGTAAGCGACGCGCTCCAACGCATCGGGCGAGCGCAGGACGGGCACGATATGCTTGAAGACGTCCAAAAACTCCGAAAGAGACCCGCATGCGGCCGTGACCTGAACGAAGCGATTGAGGTCCCGCTCGTTATCGGCCGGAAGGGGGATGTTTTGCCGCCGGGCCAGCTCCAGCAAAGTGCGGGTGCGCACGGAGCCGTCCAAGTGGCAATGCAGGTCCACTTTGGGAAGGCGGCGGAGATAGCGATCGAGGCCGGCTTTGTCGTCAGACATATTTTCCGATGAGAAGTCCCAGTTTTTTCTTGAGGCCCGGGGCGATGGCCTGGGGCGAAGTCACGATGGCGGCCTTCAAGGCGCTTTGGCAGGCGCAGCCGGGTCTTTGCAGCAAGGCGGGCAGGACCCCGGCCACCAGGCGCTTCGCGTTTTGGGAGTTGACTTTCAAGGTCGCCATGACCTCTGCCGCGTTGACGCCGTCGTCTTCCTTCCACACGTCGTAATCGGTGACCATGGCGGCCGCGGCGTAGCACATCTCCGCCTCGCGCGCCAACTTGGCCTCGGGGCTGGCCGTCATGCCTATGATGGAGCAGCCCATCTTTTTATGCGCCTGGGATTCGGCGCGGGAGGAGAAGGCGGGACCTTCCATGCAGACGTAGGCGCCCCCGAGATGCGACTCCAGCGACAATTTTTGGCCGGCGTCAAAGAGCGCCCGGCTGAGGCCGGGGCAGAAGGGGTCGGCCAGGGAAACGTGGGCGACGACGCCGCCGCCGAAAAAGGTGTAGGCCCGCGTTTTGGTCTCATCGATGAGCTGATCCGGAAAAACGAAATGCCTCGGCGCCAGCTCCTCTTTGAGCGAGCCCACGGCGCTCAGCGACAGGACCTGCCGGACCCCCAGGGATTTCAGGGCGTAGAGGTTGGCCCGGTAGTTGATCTCGGTGGGCAGCAGCCGGTGGCCCTTGCCGTGGCGCGGCAGAAAAGCGCAGCGGGCGCCGGAGAGGGTTCCAAGCGTCACGGCGTCCGAGGGGCTCCCGAAGGGCGTCTTGAGCCGGACTTCCCGGACATCGCCGATGCCCTCGATCTCATAGAGGCCGCTTCCCCCGATGATGCCGATTTCGGCGAAAGGTTTATTCTTCACGAAAGCCTCTTGCGGTAATTCTCGTAAATCGGATACTTGCGGCAAAGGCCCCGGACCTTGAGGCCGATGTCCTTTAATACGGCGGGGTTGTCCCGGTGATCGATGGCGTCGGAGATCCACTGGGCGATCAGGCGCATTTCTTTTTCCTTCATGCCGCGCGTGGTAAGGGCCGGCGTGCCGACGCGGATGCCGCTGGCCACGAAGGGCTTCTCCGGATCGTAGGGGATCGTGTTTTTGTTGACCGTAATGCCGCTTTCCTCCAGGAGCTTCTCGGCGTCGCGGCCCGTGATTTTTTTGGGGCGCAGGTCCACCGAAAAAAGGTGGCAGTCAGTCCCGCCGCTGACGATGCGCAGCCCCAGGTCCTGGAGGGCCGCGGCCATGGCGCGGGCGTTGGCGACGACTTGGCCCTGGTAGCGCCTGAAAGCCGGTTTTAAAGCCTCGCCGAAGCACACCGCCTTGGCGGCTATCACATGCATGAAAGGCCCGCCCTGGTTGCCGGGGAAATTGAGCTTGTCTATCTGCGCGGCCAAGTCCTGCCGGCACAAGATGAGCCCGCCGCGCGGGCCGCGCAGGGTTTTGTGCGTCGTGGAAGTGACCACCTGGGCGAAGGGCACGGGCGAGGGGTAGATGCCGGCGGCGATGAGCCCGGCGTAGTGGGCGACGTCGGCGATGAGAACCGCCCCGCAGCCGTCGGCGATTTTTTTGAACCTCGGCCAGTCGAAACACCGGGAATAATTGGAGGCGCCGGCCATGATGGCTTTGGGGCGGTGCTGTTGGGCGAGAGCCTCGGCCTCGTCGTAATCGATGAGCTCCGTGTCGCGGCGCACGTTCATGGCCACGACGTTGAAAAATCTTCCTGAAAAATTGAGGGGATGGCCGTGCGACAAATGGCCCCCGTGCGCGAGGTTGAGGCCCAACAGGGTGTCGCCGGGCTTTAACAGCGCCAGGTAGGCGGTGATGTTGGCCTGCGTTCCGGAATGCGGCTGCACGTTGGCGTGCTCGGCTTGGAAAAGTTTTTTGGCGCGCTCGATGGCCAGATTTTCCGCGATATCGACGAAGCGGCAGCCGCCGTAGTATCTTTTCCCGGGATAGCCTTCCGCGTATTTATTGGTGAGGACCGAGCCCTGGGCTTCGAGCACGGCTTCGGAGGCGTGATTTTCAGAGGCGATGAGCTCCAAAGTGTCGTTTTGGCGGTCGAGTTCCCCGCGGATGGCTTTGTAAATTTCAGGATCCAGCTTTTTTAGAATTGGCTTCATATTTTTCCACCAAGGCTTCCACGGCTTCTTTGATCCGGGCAAAGCAGCGCTCATAGACCTCCAGCGGGAGATGGACCGGGTCCTCGATTTCGGGCTCGGGCAGGTCTACGTGGCCGCGCAGGAGCGCCACCGGCGTGCGCGAGGAGGCAAAGCGCCGCTCGACGACCTTCTTTTGGTCCTCCTCCATGACGAGGACCAAATCGGCCCATTCCACCAGGCGGCCGGTGATTTGGCGGGGGGTGTGCTCGAAATCAACGATGCCTTCGCGGGACAGCACGGTTTTGACGTGGAGGGGGGCCGGGAAAGCCGGGTTGGCCGCCAGGCCGCAGGAATCCGCATGCCAGTCCACAAGGGGCCGGGTCCGGATGACGCGTTTGAGCAGTTGATGCGCCATCACGCTGCGACAACTATTGCCCGTGCAGACGAATAAAATCCGCATGCCCGCCTCCGGTGTCAAGTTTTACGCGAGCCCAAGACCCGCTCTATCGCCTCCGGCCGGATGCTGCCGGCGCGCAGGATTTTGGGCGGGCGCGCGGTGAGGTCCACCACCGTGGAGGATTTTCCCCGGCAGGGCCCGCCGTCCAATATAAAGTCCACACGATCGCCCGGTTTACCGGCGCCGAAGGCGCGCAGCGCCTCCCGGCAGGTCCGGACGGCCGGCCGGCCCGAAAGATTGGCGCTGCTTGAGACCAACGGCGCTCCGGCCGCCTTTAAAACCTTGAGCAGAGCGCGGTGCTTGGGAACCCTGAGCCCGATGGTGGCTCTTTTCTGGACCGCTTTGCGGCCCTCCGCCGAGGCCCAAAAAACCAACGTCAACGGCCCCGGCCAGAAACGGCGGCTTAAGGCTTCGGCCGCCGGAGTCCAACGGCGCGCCAATCTCTTGGCCCGTCCGGTTGATTCTACTAAAATGGGCAGGGGTTTTGCAGACGCGCGTTTCTTGAGGGCGTAGAGGCGCGCATGGGCCTTTTTTAGGAACGCGTTGCCCCCGACGCCGTAGACGGTGTCGGTCGGAAAAATCATGATTTTTCCGGCGTTAAGCCCTCGCGCGAGGGTCTCCATCTGCGATGGGCGAAGCCGCGCGATTTTCCAGATTTTGGGAAGCGCGGCGGGCGTGGCCCGGCGCTTCACGGGGCCAGGTCCTTTCTGGGGTTTAAGGCCAAAGTGATTTCGCCGCGGACGCCGGCTCTGGCCGCGAGCTGCGCCCTGATCTCGCCGACGGTTCCCCAAAGCCATTCCTCATGCAGTTTGGTCAGCTCCCGCCCGAGCGCCGCCGGCGTTTGCGCTCCAAGCACCTCCTCCAAGAGGCCGAGGGTCTTGACGATGCGGTAGGGCGACTCAAATAGAATCATCGTTTTTTCGAAGGCGGCGGCTTCCGTCAGAATTTTCCTCTGCCGGCCGCTGGAGCGGGGAAGAAAACCCAAAAAAATGAAGGCGTCGGCTGGAAATCCGCAGCCGGCCGCCGCGGCGGCCACCGCCGAGCAGCCGGGAAGGCTGGCGACGGACAGGCCCTCCGCGCGGGCCCGGGCGACGATTTTATAGCCGGGGTCTGAGACCGCCGGGGTTCCCCCGTCGGACACCAGGGCGACCTCTTTGGAAGCCTTGAGCGTTTCCATCAGCTTGTCCAGGCAGCGCGGGTTGTGCTCCTCGTAGCGCTCCAGCGGCTTGTGAATATCGAAGGCCGAGAGAAGCTGGCGGGTGCGGCGCGTGTCCTCGCAGTAGACCACGTCGACGCGCTTTAAAACGTCCAAGGCCCGCAAGGTGATGTCCTGCAGGTTGCCGAGCGGGGTGGCCACGATATGGAGCATTCAAACCGCTCAGGTGTGGTAGGTGTGGTCGTCGGCGACGGGCGCGTCGGCGTGCGTGTTGCGGCCCTCATGCTGGTGCGCGTGCTCTTCCGCCGGGCTGCGGGTGCGCGACTCGATGCGCAGGAAGGCCTCGACCACCCGGGGGTCGAATTGAGTTCCGGCGCCCTTCTGCAGCTCATCGATGGCCGTTTCGCGCGGCAGGGCTTTGCGGTAAGGCCGGTCGGAGGTCATGGCGTCCCAGGCGTCGATGATGGCCACGATGCGCGAGCCCAAGGGAATTTCCTCGCCCTTAAGCCCTTCCGGATAGCCCTGGCCGTTGTACCACTCCTGGTGATAGAGAACCATCTCCGCGACGGGTCCAAGAAATTTGACCGGGGCGAGGATTTGGTAGCCGAGGGCGGGGTGCTTTTTCATGACCTCGTACTCCTCCGGCGTGAGCTTGCCGGGCTTGCGGATGATGGATTCGTCGATGCCGATCTTGCCGATGTCGTGCAGCAGCGAGGCGTACTCGATGTATTGGATCATCTGCAGGGGGAGCTTGAGCTCCTCGCCCAGCGCCCGCGCCCGGCTTTTGGCCCGGCTGGAGTGGTCGTGGGTGTAATTGTCCTTGGCGTCCAATGTGCGCGCCAGGGTCTGCACCATCTCCAGGTAAAAGGTCTGAAGATCGTCGTAGAGGTGCAGATTCTCCAAAGTGACGGCGGTCTGCGCGGCGAGGATGTTGAGGCACTGCAGGTCCTGGGCGCTGATGGCCGGCGCCGCGCCGGTGGCGTGGATGTTGAGGACGCCGATGGGCTTGTTTTTCACCTTGACGGGCACGGCCGCGAAAGGCTCCGGAAATTTGGGCGACGGCCGGCTGAGGATGTAGCGCGCGTCGCGGCCGGGATCGCCGACGTAGATGCTTTCGCCGGTTTCAAAGGCGCGGCCCGCGATGCCCTCGCCGGGTTTGAGCTTGAAATCCTCGAAGTCCCGCATGGCCATGCCTTTGGCGGCGAGCATGATCAGCGCGCCCGCCTTGTCGTCCCAGAGCATCAAGGACGCCCGCTGTGAGCCGAAGAGCTTGGTGGCCTCCTCGACCACGGCGCTGCAGAATGCGGGCTTGTCCAGGCTGCCGGTGGAGGACATGCCGACCTCGTGGAGGTTTAAGAGCGCGGCGACCAAGTCCTCGAGCTTTTGCACCGTCTGGGGGCCTGAAAACGCGGAGGGGCCTTCCGCGGCTTCCAAGCCGCCGCTCTTGAGGGCATAGAGCTGCTTCAAGGCGTAGGTCAGCGCGGCGATCAGCACGGCGCACACGGCGATTAAAATCCAGAGGAGCATGGTTTATTCCTTTTGAGAAAATATAAAAAAACGGATCAAAACATTGGGCAGTATAGGTTTCGAACCTATGACCTTTCGCGTGTGAGGCGAACGCTCTACCGCTGAGCTAACTGCCCACTTGTCGCACCCTGCGAGCCTCGCTAACGCTCAGTTCTCGGGCTGAAGCCTCCGCTTTCAAGGTATTGCGCGGAGGTGCTCCCCGAGGGGCTTCCGCCCCTTCGGCGCCTTCGGTCCCTGCGGGACCAGGAAGGCTGAACCCCATTAAGGTTCGGCGGACCATGCCGCCGGACCAATAGGGCGCGCCCGCCGCACGTCGCCGCACTCCGGCACGGCATGTTATTGTACACGATTTTTCC
>JACQRQ010000102.1 GCA_016206405.1 Elusimicrobiota bacterium
GTTTTTGTCGCATGGTCAATCTCCTTAAGAAGTAGACGATGAAAAGCTTTGAAATTATAGCCTATGCTTTGCCGCCTGTCAATTGTCGCGCCCGCTCACTTTGTGATCTGCTTGAAATAGTCTTTGATGCCTTGCTCGTAGGCTTTCGGGTATTTTTCCTGCAAGGATTGCATGACTTCCTGGCGCACTTCTTGAGGCGGGTGGTACTCCTTGTCCGACGGCAGCTCGACCGGTCCGACCGACGTTCCCATGCGTCCCCCCGACCATTGCCGCAAGGTGCGGGGCCGCCCCGCGCCGGAGCGCTCCATCCCGCTTTCCATGGACTTCTGCTCCTGGGAGGCCGACTCCATCTGCTCCATGCCCTGGGCCAGCTTCTCGAGGGCGTTGGCGGCATGCTCCAGGGCGGGAGGGCTCTGCAATGCCTCCAGTTCCTTTTGCGCCAGGGCCATGTCTTCCTGGGCCGAATCCAGGTTTTGCGAGACTGACGGCGGCAAAGCGACGGATTTGGAGCTCAAATCCCGCATCTTCTGCGCCAAAGCTTTCGCGCGTTCGTAGGTCTCGCCCTGTTGCCGCTCGGCCGCCCGAAAATCCTCCATCTCCTTTTGCGTCGAAGGCGGGCTCACAATCTCCTTTCTGAGCAGTTCCAGTATCTCGGCTTCCCCGGACATCACGCCGGAAAATATCAAGGCGTCCGCTCTGAAGGAGGCGGCGGTCTCGGTGGAGGCAAGGACCTTGTCCAAATTGACGAAGCGGCGGCCCGACTCCGCCTGCAGGCCTTGAAGGATCCGGCTCAAATTGTCCGGAGCCGAGACCACCCGCCGCTGCGCGAATTCGCGCAGCACGGAATTCATCAAGCGCAAAGTTTCAAGATGAAGCGCTGCGCTCAAGCCCCCGGCCTTTGCGATGAGACTCGCCTGCCTGGTTTCAAGCTCTTTCAACAGCTCCTTTTGAGCCTCCAAAAGTCTTTTCAGGCGCTCATCTTCGAGCTGCTGAATCTGCCGCACGCTCCGGGACTGCTGCTCCGCCACCTCCTGCCACAGCGCCCGCGCCTGCTCCATTTCCTGAGAAAGCAAATTGTCCCGCCGCGACATGGGATGCGCTCCCTGAGCGGCTTCGGCGAGGGTGTTTCGTATTTTTTCCAGCTCCCGGGAGAGGCGTTCGGCCAGAACGGCCGCTTTCTGCCAGTCCCCGCGCCGGAGGGCCGCGTCCAACTGCGCCGACAAGGATTGGGCGTCTCCGATCGGCACCTGGTAAATTTTTTGCTGCGCTTCCTCCTCCGGCGTTTGAGGTTTTTTCTTGGGTATTTGTTCGATGCGCTCGGCCAACGCCTGCATCTGCTCCCGGATTTTCTCCAGGGATTTTTCCAGCCGCTCCATGGTCTCGGGGGACGGCGCTTCTCCCGACTGCTCCAACTGCTGCAAGGACGACTTGAGATCCTCGCCGGCCTGAGACATGCGCTCCGACTGGCTGGCCAAATCCTTATATTGCTGGAAGCTTCTGCCCTCAGCCATCCACTTTCTGGCTTTGTCCAGCTCGCGGGATAGGACCTCGCGCACCTGCTGCGCCTTCTCCCAATCCCCGCTTTGAGCCGCCTGCCGGGACTGCGGCAAAAGCCGCTCCTGCGCGAAATCAAAATTCTCCGCCAATTTTCGGAAGGACTCCACCATCCCGGGATCGGTGTAGGGATCTTGCTCCATCGCCTCGACAAGCTTTTCAAAAGAGGCGGCCGCCTCTTTCCACTCCGCGTCCGCTTCCGACGACATTTGTCCCCATTCGGACCCGGACTCCAAGCTGTTGACGATCTTCTCCAGCCGCTCCCGGAGGTTTTTTTCCTTGGATGCCAGACCCTCCACCAAACCGTGCAATGCGCCCATCTGTTCCTGCACCGAATCATGCATTTGGTCGAAATCGATCAAGTACAGGCGATTCTTGGCGGACTCGCCCATTTGAGGTTGGGGGCTTCGATTGTCAATGGCTCTCAAGCTCATCTCCAGGACGCCGAACCCGAACTCGCTCAAATCCCAGGCAAAATGTCCGTTTTGCTCCTTGACCACCGCATCCGACGGCGAAAACCGCCGGACGCTGAAGGCGCGGACTTCGCCGGAAGCGGCCTCTTCTCCGGGCTCAGAAACGTTGGAAACCCCGGGGGGGCGCGGGGACACCCGGCGGATAAGAATCTGTATTTCCGTGAGGCCGAAATCATCGCCGGCGGCGTAGAACACCGGCAGGGGATCCAGAGGGCTGATGGCCACCTCAAAAGCGGGAGACACAAGGTCGATGCCGGGCGGCTCATCCGGAAGGGCAAAAAGTTCGTGAATCACCGGCTCCGGATCGGATATCCCATCCGCGCCGTCGAGCCGCCAATAAAAAGTGGCGTTTTGACGCACGATAAACTGGAGTTGATAATCTCCGGCGGAGGTGAGCCGAAAATCCTGCCGGCTGCCGTCGCCCCAGTGGAGCGCGGCTGTTTTCAGCGGCGCCGACGGCTTGCCTATAAAGATAACCCGGCTTCCGGCGGTGGCCGACAAATCCCCCCCGCCTGAAAATTCCTCGTCCGGCCTGCGGGTATAAGCGGGGTAATTCACCCGGTAGCGAATCTCGGCAAACTGAGGATAGGGCACCGGGGTCAGCTTATAGGCGGGGCTCCAAGCGTCCTTCCAGCGCAGCCGGTATTCCAAATTCTCCGTGAGCTCCGATATTCTGTACACAAAACGGCCGTTTTCCTCAAAATCCCATTTTTGCGCCTGCCAGACCCCCGAATCGCTCTTTAAATGAAGCTCCACTCTCTCCTGATTCGGGGCCTTCCAGCCCGCCTGAATATTGACCTCCTTGCCCCAGGCCAGACGCGCGTCTTTAGGCTCGATCCAAAGAAGCTCCTCAAGCGGAAGTTCCCTCCACGGGGCCAGGACGCGCTCCCATTGGGACGTTTGGCCGAATCTCAGAGCCGCCGCGAACAACGCCGCGCACAACAGCGCCGTCGAGGCCGCCGCCGCGGAGGGACGGATGGAAAACATTTTTTCCAGCTCCGCCGGAACCAGCAGGCGCTCGGTCTGCGTCATATGGGCCTGCACCAAATCTTCGGAAACGCCCTCCCCGGTCCCGCCCCGGGAAAACTCCCAAGCGCTCATCAGATGCTGGCGCAGGCTGGGCCGCGATTGTTGAACCTGCTCCAGCACGCTTCGCCGGCTCAATCTGAAAATCGGCCATGCCAGGAACTTGAAAACGGCCGCGGCCGCCAAAATCGCCTCCACGGCGAAAAGCGCGATGCGCCCGGCCTGCGGAATGGCGAAAAGGCGGTCGCATGCCGCCAGCAGCAAAACAGCCCCGAGAAAGACGGAAACGGATCGAAGCCCGCCCTCCAACAGAAGCTTCACCAGAAGCTGCCGCCGCCAGGACCTCAACCGCCCATGCAGGATGGATTCGGAAGGAAGGGACATGCGTGGCCTGATTATACAAATAAAAAAACGCGCGGCGGGGGCGGCAAAAGCGGCCCGGCCCTTCGGCTGGAAACCAACCTCTATTGGGCTGGGTCTTGGTGGGAGGAGCGCGCGCCGCGGAACGCGCCGATAACGACACCCAGCGGGGGGACGATGATCGTCCCCGGCGGCCGCTCCGCGCCGGCGTAACCTAAGCCGTGGCGCCTTGGAAAGATTCTTCCTGCACCCAAATCAAATTCGTGGAGGCCTTATCCGGCTTGATCCAGCGCCCGCCTCCGCTCTTGTTGAATTTCCACACCACCCGCACCTGGATTCCGATTCGCGGGGTGTGATCCGTCTTGACGATTTTCTTTTTCATCGAGGGGTCTCCCAATCCGGCGTTTCCATAGTTTAATGTCCGCGCCGGCGCGCGGGGAGGGTCTTTCGGAGCCCAAAATGCCGGAAAAGGACCCAGCCCGAAGACGGGCCTTAAGTCCTATTGGAGATAGGACCAAAGACCCAGACGCTTAGACTAAGCGCCGGCGGTTGTTGCGCTCGATCATTTCGTAAGGGTACAACGAAGGCGGGCGGCTGAGGTCGTCGAGGACGGCCAGTTCTTCCGCGGTCAACTGGATTTTTTCGG
This sequence comes from Elusimicrobiota bacterium, assembly GCA_016206405.1. Taxonomy (GTDB): domain Bacteria; phylum Elusimicrobiota; class Elusimicrobia; order O2-12-FULL-59-9; family O2-12-FULL-59-9; genus O2-12-FULL-59-9. The sequence goes on from JACQRQ010000102.1 coordinate 4,060, forward strand.
AACTCAAGTTTTCCTGGAGCTGCTCGGGACTGCGGACGCCGAGGATCACGGAGGTCACCGGCGTTTTAGCTTGCAGCCATGCCAGCGCGATTTGAGAGGGGGTTGCCCGGCGGGCTTGGGCTATTTTATCCAGAGCCGCCACGACGGCATGCCCTTGTTCGCGCTCATATCTCAAAAATTCCTCGTCAGCCCGGCTGAGGCGGCAGGCGGCGGGGCGGGGCCGGCCCGGCCTGTACTTGCCGGAAAAATATCCTTTGGCCAAGGGGCCCCAAACGATATAGCCAAGCCCCTCCTCCCGGCACACCGGCAGAAGCTCGTTTTCGACTTCCCGGCAAGCCAGATTGTATTTGGCCTGCAGACAAGCGAAGCGTTCCAGGCGCAGGCGCTCCGAGACTCCCAGAGACTTGGCGATTTGCCAGCCGGAAAAATTGGAGCAGCCGACATAGCGCGCCTTGCCCCAGCGCACCAGGTCATCAAACGCCTTCAAGGTCTCTTCGATGGGCGTGGCTTGGTCCCAAATATGAGCGTAATAAATGTCAATCCAGTCCGTTCCCAGACGCTTGAGGCTGAGGTCGGCCGCCGACAAGATATGGTGCCTGGACAACCCCGTTTCGTTGGGACCCGCGCCGTCCGGGGCGTTGAAAACCTTCGTGCACACGAGAACCTGCGCCCGTTTTCCGCGCAGAGCGCGTCCCAGCAGGCGCTCCGACTCCCCATAGCTGTACATGTCGGCGGTGTCGAAACAGTTGATTCCGGAATCCATCGCCAAGTGGACCAGCTGCGAAGCCGCCTTTTGACCCACGCAGGCGACCCCGGGCCACAGCCTGGACGGCCCGAAAGTCATGCAGCCCAAAGAGAACTCCGACACCTTGATCCCCGTCCTTCCCAATGTCCGCATTCGCATCAATATCCTCCTTCGCCGCGACCCAGGGCCTCAATCTCATTTTAGTATAATTTGCGGCAGCCATGGCCTCGCGTTTCACGTTCAGCTCAAGTTTCAAACCGGCCGGCGACCAGCCCCAGGCCATCCGGGAGCTGGCGGAGGGCGTCCGCTCCGGCGCCCGGCACCAAGTTCTCTTGGGAGTCACCGGCTCGGGAAAAACATATACGGTCGCCAAAGTGATCGAGGCCGTCAACCTGCCCACCTTGGTGCTTTCTCCCAACAAAGTTCTGGCGGCCCAGCTTTACGCCGAGTTTAAATCCTTTTTTCCCGGCAACGCGGTGGAATATTTCGTCTCCTACTACGACTACTACCAGCCCGAAGCCTACGTTCCTCAAACGGACACGTATATCGAAAAGGACGCCGCCATCAACGAGCACATCGACCAATTGCGCCTGAAGGCGACCAGCACCCTGTTGTCCCGGCGCGACGTCATCGTCGTAGCCTCCGTGTCGTGCATTTACAATATCGGCTCTCCTGAAAACTACAGAAACATGTGCGTTTTCTTGGAAGAAAACCGGCCCAAAAATCGCGCGGAGCTTTTGGACGGCCTGGTCAAGATTCAATATGAGAGAAACCAAGTCGAGTTCAAGCGCGGGGTTTTCCGCGTCCGCGGAAACGTGGTGGACGTTTTTCCCGCCTACAGCGACACCGCCTTGAGAATCGAGCTCGACGGCAACACGATCCGTTCCCTGGCGGAGATCCACCCCGTCACCAGCCAGAAACTCAAGCGCCTGCGGCAATTCTGCATTTACCCCGCCAAACACTTCATCACTTCGCAGCCGCGCCTCGAGGCGGCTCTCGCGGCCGTCGAAAATGAGCTGGAGGAGCGGCTTGCCTGGCTGAAATCCGCCGGGAAAAATCTGGAAGCGGAACGCCTCCGGCAGAAGACGCGCTACGACCTGGAAATGCTCAAGGAGCTTGGATTTTGCCACGGCGTCGAAAACTATTCCAGGCATCTGTCCGGCAAAAAGCCGGGGGAGCGCCCCGACTGCCTTCTCGACTACTTTCCCAAGGACTTTTTGATGCTCATCGACGAATCCCACATCGCCGTGCCGCAGATCGGGGGCATGTACGAGGGCGACCGCTCCCGCAAGCAAACCTTGGTTGATTTCGGCTTTCGCCTCCCCTCGGCCCTGGACAACCGCCCGCTGAAATTCCAGGAGTTTGAAAGCCTCGCCCCGCAGGTCATCTACATTTCGGCCACGCCCGGACCCTACGAGCTCAAGAAGTCCAAGGGCGTCATCGTGGACCAGGTGATTCGCCCCACCGGCTTGGTCGATCCCCCGGTGATCGTCCGGCCGGCCGAGGGGCAAATTCAGGATCTCATCGGGCGCATCGAGACCCGGGTGCGGGGCAAGGAGCGCGTTCTGGTCAACACGCTGACCAAGCGCACGGCCGAGGACCTCTCCGCCTTCTTGTCCGCGAAGGGAATCCGCGTCCAGTACCTTCACTCCGATATCGACGCCCTGAGGAGGGTGCAGATTCTCAAGGAATTAAGGCAGGGAAATTTCGACGTTTTGGTCGGCATCAACCTGCTGCGAGAAGGCTTGGACTTGCCCGAGGTGTCCTTGGTGGCGATTTTAGACGCGGATAACGAGGGTTTCTTGAGGAGCGCGACCACCTTGATCCAAATCGCCGGGCGCGCCGCCCGCAATCTTAACGGCGAGGTCATTTTTTACGCCGACCGGCAAACGGCGGCGATGCGGCAGGCGATGGGTGAAATGGATCGCCGGCGAAGCAAACAGAGCCTGCACAACAAAAAATACCGGATCACGCCGCGCACCATTCAAAAGGCGGTGCACGAACTGGAGGAATTCGAGTACGAGGCAAAAAAGGAAACCCTATCCCTGCTGAAAAATCCAAAACTCGGGTCCATCGATAAAGCGAACCTTCCAGCCGTCGCCGCCGAGATCGAGAAGCAAATGAAAGAGGCTGCTGAGAATTTAGATTTCGAGCTGGCCGCGATGCTTCGGGATCAGTTATTTGAAATCAAAGAGATGCGGGTGAAGCAGGGAAGCAGGGATCGAGCGATCAAGGAGTAGTGGTAGAGTGGTAAAGTGATAGAGTGGGGGACGGGGGAGTGAGCGAGTGAACAAGAAAAAACCGCGGCTGAATCCAAAATATATTAGCGCGCTCATCCGCAGCGCCTTAAGGGAGGACCTGGGGCGCGCCGGGGACATCACGACCTCCGGCTTAGTGCCTAAAAACCAAACGCTGACTGCGGTAATTCAGGCCAAGGAAAAAGGAATTCTCTGCGGCGCCGCCGTCGCCCGTGAAGTATTTCGCCGCGCCTGTCCCGGCGCGCGCGTGCGCATTTTGACGCCGGACGGTTCGCCGCTCAAGCCGGGCCGCGAAATCCTGCGGGTGACGGGCTCGCGCGAAATCCTCAGCGCCGAAAGAACGGCGCTGAATTTTCTCCAAAGACTTTCCGGCATCGCCACCCTCACAAGCGCTTTCGTCAAAAAAGCGGCCGGGACGCGCGCCCATATTTATGACACCCGCAAGACGACGCCCGCGCTTCGGGCACTTGAAAAATACGCCGTGCGCTGCGGCGGCGGGCGAAACCACAGGATGGGACTCTACGATTCGGTCATGATCAAAGACAACCACATTCAAGCGCTGGAGCGAAAGGGAAGCTCCGGTTCGGCCCTGCGCGCCCTTCAAAACTTCGTGGCGCGGCGGCGCAAAGCGGCCTCCCCAGCCAAAATCACCATGGAGGCCAAAAACGCCTCCGAAATCGGCATGGCGCTGGCCTTGAAGGCGGACGTCATTTTGCTGGATAATATGTCCCCGCGCGGCCTGCGAAAAGCCGTCAGGCGCATTCGCGCGGCGGCCCCCTCCGCAGCGCTCGACACGCCGCTCTGCGGCTCCAATCGTCCCTTGCCTCCGGCAAGGGGGCGGGGACCCGGTGGCGCCGGCCCTTTCGCTGAGCTCAAGGACGATGGAAGCACCAGTGGTGCGAGACGAGGCGCGGCGGCGAGCCTCCGGAAAGGACGCGTCGAAATCGAAGCCTCCGGCTCGGTGAGCCTAAAGAACGTCCGCCGCGTCGCCGAGACGGGCGTGGACCGGATTTCCGTCGGAGCGCTGACCCACTCCGCGCCGGCGCTTGATTTGAGCCTGAATCTTATTGAACAATGAGGATGCGCGCGCTGAGCGCTTGAACCCATGAAACTGCCCGGCATCACGCATTTTATGCATTTCGTCGAGGTCGACTCGACGCAAAATCTGGCCAAGGCCATGGCCGAGGTGAATACCCCGAGCGGCTCCCTTTTCCTGGCCGACCGGCAGACGGAGGGACGAGGCCGCCGGGGCCGCAAGTGGCAGTCCCCCGACGGCGGGCTTTATTTCTCCCTCGTTTTGCGGCCGGAGTTTTCGGTGGAAAAGCTGGGCGAGGTCAGCCTGTTGACGGCCTCAGCCGTCGCCAGCGCCCTCTACGCCCACACCGGCCTCTTGACCAAAATCAAAGCGCCCAACGACGTCCTCATGGCGCACCCCGCGAAGAAGCCGGCCTACAAGAAAGTTTGCGGAATTTTGGCGGAAGCAAAAGTGACGCTCAAGGGAAAAATCGCCTGGCTGACCATCGGCGTCGGCATCAACGTCAACAACGGCATGCCTCCGGGCCTGCCGAAAGCCGCGTCTCTTCACGAGCTGACCCAAAAAACCTACCACCTTCAGCCCATCCTCTTCTCGGTGCTCAAGGAATTCTGGAAAAACTACCGCATCTGGCTCAAAAAGCAAAAGCAGACTTAAATTAAAGGATGGAAATGCGGCCGGCCGTTGCGCACGCGTCGCAGTCTTAACGCCATGAGATTTAACCCGAAAACCTCAGTTGCGGCGTCTTTCTCTTCTGAAAGTGCCGTACAAAATTATGCAACTGAGGTTGCACCCTACGCAGAGCTTCGGGTACTAGCCGGGAGGCCAGTGGCCTCCAGCGTGCTTGCGCCTGCGGCGCCGGAGCGGGTGCCTCTGACACGCCAAGTGCGCCGAGCTCTGCGAGGCGCCGGATAACCCCGTCGCTGTTTTACAGCGACAGCCGGAGCATGCACCACTGGCGCGCCCGGTGCCGCGAGCACTGCGAACGGCCCTGCGGGCGAATTCCCAACTGGGGAATTCGGGTTAAATGATCCTGCCGGCCGATCGTTTTGCCCGCCGGCGACGAGAGCGGACCGGGTTTGAATAAATTCCCACATCGTCTTCAACGACTGTCGGAGCCGTTATCCTAAACCCAATGCTCGCCCATGAACTGCAAAAATGAGTTGACCTGCATTTGCTTCTTCAAGATAAAACCCGCCGCGGTTTTTTTTGCATGCCCGATGCGGGCCGTGACGCCCCTGCCTTTGAGGACGCGAAATCCCTCCTCATCGGTGAAATCATCCCCGATAAACACGACTTTCCATAATTTCCCCAAGCGCCGCGAAATCTTGAGCAGCGCTTTCCCTTTGTTCCACTCGATCCTGGGCCTGACTTCCCATACCTTTTTCCCGGAGTAAATCATGAGTTGGCGTCGATAGGGCCGCATAAATCGGCCTAAAAGTTTTCGCAACGGGTGAGGCTTCAGACGCGAAGGCACATCCCTAAAATGAAGACTCAATGTGAGACCTTTATTTTCAAGCCACGCCCCTGAGAAATCCTCCAAGGCGTCCCCTAATCCCAACGCCAACTCCTGCGTCGCCTTGCCAAAGGAGAACACCTCCGGGTGCCGCCATCGAATTTTCGGCCCTTGAATCTCCAATCCGTGGTTCCCGACGTAGTAGACTCCAGGCAGACCCACTCTTGCCCGCACCTCCTGCACCTCCCTGCCGCTGACGACAGCTACGCTGACATCGCGCATCTTTCGGAGGCGTCCGAGAAGCTCCCTCGTGCGGGCGGCCAGACAGGTGACCTCAGGCCGCGGCGCAATTGGGCACAGGGTCCCGTCGAAATCCAGTCCCAAAAGGACGGGCTTGCCCTTAAAACCGTTTCTCACGGCGGTTTGCAATCGTCTCAAGCCCTTCATTTGCAATCCTCGCGGCGGAAGGATTCCATAATCCGTCCGCTGCGGCAACACCAATACTCCGCCAAATAGGACCTCGCAGCGGATTCGCGCCGGCGTTAAAAGCGCGCCCCGCTCTCGGCGCATTCATTCCCCGCTGGTCGGCCTTGCTCCGGCTCAAAAAAGGGCAGAACTACGGAAAATGTATTCCCGCCCCCGTCCTCAGATCTTACCTGGATCCGCCCATTATGCTTGTCCGCCACCATCTTGCAGAAGGTCAATCCCAGGCCCATGTTTCGGCCCGATTCGCTCAGGGTTCGATACTTCGTAAAGATTTCGGATCGCATATGAATAGGAATGCTTTTTCCCTCATCGCGCACAAAAATTTCCACGCCGTCCCGCCCCGTGGAGCCGCTCGGACGGGCCCCAAGAGAGATCCTGCCGCCGGGGGGGCTATGATCGACGGCGTTAAGGATGAGATTGCCGACAAGCCGCTTGAGGAGGTCCCCGTCGCCATAAACCCGCCTCGATGAAAGCGGCTTGGGGACTTGGAAATCCCAACCGCGGCCTGTCTCCAAGACCGCCGCCGAACATGCTGCGGCGCACTCCTGCAGCAACTGACCGATGGGAAGCCCCCTTTTTTTCAGCAGGACCCGAACATCGCTTAATCGCGCCATTTGAAGCGCAGTACTGATCATGCCGTTGAGGCGATCGAGAGCCCTGTGTCCCTGCAGCATTATCTGGAGCTTTTGGCGCTCGGGAAAGCGAAAATAATCTTTCCCGCCGATGAGATGCAGCGAGGCTTCGATAACGGTCACGGGTTGCCTTAAGTCATGCACGATCATGGCCGTCAACTCCTGCCGCAATTTCTCCAATCTTCGCCGTTTTTCGCGCTCCGATTGCAGAGTCTCGTACAGACTCTTGAATTCTCTCGACAGGCGCCCGATTTCAGTGGTTTTTTCGACATCCGGGAAAGCGGGCGCCTTGCCTGAGCGGAAATTTTCGACCGCCTTTTGCAACAACTCCAACTTGCGCGCCAGCGCGCGGCCCAGCCGCCGCGCCATCCAAGCCAGCAGCAGAAGAATCCCTATCCCCAACGCGATCCCGCGAGCGAGGATCACGGACAGGCCTCGGCGAACCCCGCGCACAGAAATCCCCATGGCGGCGGTTCCCACGACGGCTCCCTCGCCGCCGTCGCGTAAGTCCCAGAATCTCTCAAAAACGGCGCCGGAAGCGCCATCCTCGCTTCGATCGCGCATCCCGGTCGCCGGTTTCCATCGAGAATCCGATCCGTGGAACAATAATTCCCCTTTGGCGCTCCACACCTTGAGATATGTCATGGAGGGCAAACGGATCAGCGGGCGCAGACTTCTATCGAGCCCGTTGCGGTCGCGGGCTTTAAGCGCCGGAACGGCAAGAGTCGAAACTAGCGCGGCGATGGACTCGATGCGTGTTTTCATCCGGTCATGCATGACCCGCCGCGCGCTCAGAACTTGGTCGGCGACCAGCACCGCCAGACAGGCCCCCGAAACCGCTAAAACGCTCCAGAATATCGACTGTTTGAGCCCCACCACCATAGGATAACTGCACCGATGGCATTTGTAAAGACTATATTTAAAATGTTATACATTTATTTACTAAATGTTGCCGATAAACTACCACCATCTATATTACTTCTGGACAGCCGCCAAGTCAGGCAGCATCGCCGCGGCGACGAAGGAAATTTATTTAGCGCAGCCGACCCTCAGCCTGCAGATCAAGCGGCTGGAGGATTTTTTGGGCAAGAGACTCTTAATTCGCGGCCGCGAAGGGGTTTCCCTGACGCATGAGGGGCGAATCGCGTTCGAGCACTGCGAGCGCCTGTTCCATGAAGGGCAGGAATTGCTTTCAGCGCTGGGGAAAGGCAAAAAAACGAGTCCAGTCGCGTTCCGGCTGGGAATGGTGGACTCCGTCCCGAGGGAGATAGTTCTTCAGGTTCTTAATTCCATCGAGAAGCGAGACCCCCTTTTGAAAGTCAATCTGCTCGGAGGATCAACCGAAGCGATGCGCGAGAGCCTGAAAAATTACGCTTTGGACTTGGTTATTTCTCATGTCGATTTTTCAATCCAGATGCGCGGGCAATTCCGGAGCCGCAGGGTGGGCAGGATTCCAGTATTTTTTGTCGCGGCCCCGCAGCTCGAAAAAAAAATGCGCTGGTTCCCGTCCGGTTTAAGGGGCGCCGCGGTCCTCCTGAGGCCCTCGGGAAACCCCATCCGCGCGGAGGTGGAACGCTTCCTCAAACGGCATCGGCTGGAAGTATCCTTGATGGCGGAGACGGAAGATTCCGATCTCATCCAAACCTTGGCCGTCCAAGGCAAGGGGGTGGCGGCGCTGGATGCGTTGAGCCTGGAACACGAAATACGGCGTAAACGCCTGGTCAAGCTGCACAAGAATCCCACCGGCATTTTGCTGGACATCTGGTTTTGGGCGGGCCGCCGGCCCCAATCAAATCCCGGTCTCAATCGGGTCATGGAAGGATTAATGGAGCGGTTCGTCATTGACGTATAGCTGTTAATATTGCTGGCCGTCGCATATTTAACTACCATGGTTGTTTATGCGGCAGGCGATTTTGATTTCAAAAGGAGGCGGCATTTGAGCGTTGGGGCATTTCTTTTCACGATCGGCCTGATCATATACATCGGCGTCGTCGGGTCATTTCTCTTTGAGAGATACCGCATACCCGATGTTCTTAATCTCATCATCATCGGCTTTATTCTTGGCCCGCTGCTGCATTTGGTTAAGCCGAGCCTGCTCGCCTTATTGATGCCCTATGTTGGGGCCGTCGCCTTGGGGTTGATCCTCTTTGAAGGCGGGCTCGACCTTGATTTCGACAACGTCCTTTCACAGTTCGGGCTTTCCTTCCTTTTGGCGGCCGGCACCTTCCTGCTTAATATGGCCGCCATCGTGTTTTTCTACCGCTGGTTGACCGGATCGGGATGGATTCAATGCCTGTTGCTTGGGTCGGTGCTTGGCTGCGTATCCTCAGCCATTATCCTTCCGGTCAGCAGCAAGTTGAATGTGCCCGATTCCGTCCGGGCGGCGGTCAACATGGAGGCCGTCCTCTCGGATTTATGGGGGGTCATGACCACCCTCGTGCTTTTGCGACTGGCGGAACTGAGGATTTTTGATCCGGGATACATGGTCAACGCGGTCGTCGGGGCTTTTTCGACGGCCATCGTGGGAGCTGGGATATTCGGGATGGCATGGCTTTGGGCGCTTGACCGGCTGAGAAAAAGCCCCTTCGCCTACATGATGACGTTGGCCGCCGTGATGGTTCTTTATGGTTTGACGGAGTTGGTGCACGGCTCAGGCCCCATGGCCGCTTTAACATTCGGCATCGTGCTCACCAACGCCGATAAGATCATGGCCGTCTTCGGCCAGAAATTCAAGTTCGTCTTGGATGAGAAGATCCGCTGGTTCAATACCGAGGCGACCTTCTTCGCTCGCACCTTCTTTTTCGTCTATCTAGGGCTGGTGATATCTCTCAAAACGTTAACGGCCGCTTTCTTCCAGGTGGCGCTGGTTATTTTCCTCATCATCGTCATCTGCCGCTATTTGGTCGTGCGCGCGGCGAAATTAATAATGATAGAGAACAACCGGTACGCCGATGTCTACGTGGCGATGCTCCCTCGGGGACTGACGTCCGCTGTCTTGGCCAGCATGGTCGCGGCCGCCCGGATTCCGGACACCGAAATATTTTTGGAGTATGTTTTTGCGGTCATCTTATGCACCAATTTTCTAATGACCTGGATGATTTACAAGATCGAAAAGCCTCATTCGAAACAGGCAATTTCCAACGTGGGATCGCCCCCCGTCTAAGCGGCGTTATATCGGCTTTCGCCTCGGTCCCTTTTCGCGGCTCAGCCGCCGGGAAATTCCATGCGCCGGCACCCAATCAAAACCTGCCTCATTCTAACCGCGCCGCTATTAAATTTGGCTCCCATGCCGCCGATGTGTTAAAATAGGCGCCACGCTCCCATCGACTAACGGTTAGGTCACCACCCTTTCAAGGTGGTAATAGGGGTTCGATTCCCCTTGGGAGCACCAATTCTCCACTCTCGTCATGAGAATCCAAAATCGATGGGCGTTGCCCCTGGCTCTGATCGCGGCCATTGGACTGGCGCTCAGCCGCTCAAGAGCGGACCCCGGCGCAGGGCGCCAGGCGCCCGGCCAAGCCGCGGTTTTCAAGGGCGAAAATTGCGCCTCCTGCCACGCCGATATCCGTGACGCCAAGCCCCTGCTTCCCGCCTTGCTGCCTGTGGCGGAGGAAAGCTTTGACGCGGTGGTGGTCGGAGGCGGCGTCGCGGGCTTGGCGGCGGCCTATTGGCTCAAAGACCTTAAAATTCTGGTTTTGGAGAAAGAAGACCGCCCGGGAGGGCACGTCCGCCGGGAATCCTTCGCCAACGGCCAATATCCCGTGGCGGCAGTCTATATTCTCGAACCCGAGGGGCCCATCCGGCAATTACTCGACGAGTTGGGGATAAAACCGCAGCCTATCCGCGAACCGTCGGAAATGCTCGCCTTTGAAGGCCGCCGCATTTCCAAATGGCTTTCCACGGGCGCGGACGATTTTCCATACGAAGCCCGCAAGGAAATGAAAAAGCTCTCCAGAGATTTGGCCGTATTCAAGGAAGCCGACATAAAGTTCCCGGTCTCAAAATCGGCCCCAAAGCTCTTAAAGGCTTATGAAGGCGTCAGTTTTCGGGAATATCTGCTGAAACACTACGGCCGCACGGCGGCCAAATTGGGCGACGCCTACTCCAAGGATATGTTCGGCGCGGGAGCCGCGCACGTCTCGGCCTTTATGGGTCTTTTCTTCATGATCGACGATTTTTACGATCAATTTTGCTGGGAGGGAGGCTTGGGACTCGTCAGCGAGAGGCTGGCCGAGGCGCTCGGCCCCCGCCTTCGGACCGGGGCCACCGTCGTTTCGGTCCGCCAATCCAAGAAAGGCGCGAGCGTGGAGTATCTTCAGGAAGGCCGGCGGCGCGCCGTCAACGCCCGAGCGGTTGTTTTCGCCACCCATATGATGGTCGTCGACCGCATCGCCCAGGACATCTCCGCGGCGAAGCGCGAAGCCATCCAAAAGGTTCAGTACTCGGCCTACGCGGTGGTGCCCATCTCTTTTAGGGAAACCGTCTGGGATAAGTCCTTCGCCCTGTGGAGCCCCGACACCGTCTTCACCGACATCACCTTCCCGGACGTCGGCGGGCCGGACGGGCAGGTCGGCATCGCGTACATGCCGTTGGGGATGGCCGACGGCCGGAAATACCTGCTGGCCGCCTCCGATGAGCAAATCATCGGCCGCGTCAAGCGCGACCTGGATAAAATTATTCCCGGAGCGTCCAAAAAAATCCGCGAGGCCCGCGTCATCCGCTGGGGCCACGCCATGCCCGTGATGGGGCCCAATTACTTCCGGGACATACAGCCGGCGCTGGAGCGAGCGGAAGGCCGCTACTTTTTCAGCGGAGAAGACCTGCAATCCCCCTCGCTCGACGGCGTGATCTACTCCAGCTTTGAAGCCGCAAAAAACGCCCGCGCTTTCCTAAATAAAAACTAACCCAAAAAACCGCAGTGGGAGCAGTCCGCGCGTCAACAAACGATGAGATTGTTTATTCCTTAATTCTCCAGGGAGGTGACGTCGCACACTCCGCAGAGCTTCGAGCGCCGACGGTCCCCCAGAGGGGGACCCCCATCCTGTCGGAAGACCGCCATTGCAACCGCAGTCAATCCTATTCGGCGGCATGGTCCGCCGACCGTAATGGGGTACAGTCCCAAAGGGACGCCATAGGGGCGGTAGCCCCTTGGGGAGCGCCTCCGCGATGCACCTTTTGAGCGGAGGCCCTAAGGCCCGAGAACCGTAAGGCTCGCAGGGCGCGACAAGGGGAAGGCGCCCCGGGACAGGACCCGGCGCGTTAAGTAAAAAAAATTTCTTCGGTAAACCCGGCGGCAAACCTCCCGAACAAAGGATTTTGTTTTATCCCCGTCCGGTGGAGAGCTCCTCGAAGGCGCGGTCGGATTTGGCGGCGAGATAAAAATCGCTTTCGCTCAAGCCGCCGATCTTATGGGTCCAGATCTCAACGCGGACATGTCCCCACGCCACATGCAGGTCCGGATGGTGCCCTTCCGCCTCCGCGACGTCCCCCACGCGGTTGGCGAAAAGCATCGCCTCGGCAAAATTCTTGAACTGATAAGCCTTTTCCAGCCGGCGCGACCCATGCGTCAATTGCCAGCCGCCGCCAAGCTCCCGAAGCATTTCCCCCGCCTTTTCCGGCGCCATCGAAGGAATTCCCCCCCGGCACGGCACGCATTTCTTGTCGGCTAGACTCATTTGATTCTCCTCTATGGTGACCTAATGAAAAGCATTGATAAAGTGGTAAAGTGATAGAGTGGTAGAGTGATAAAGTGCCGACAAGCACAGAAACAACTTTAGCCAGTAGCGCACTTGTGGACTGACGTTTTGCCGCCCTCCCCATTCACTCTACCACTTTCCCCCTTGCCACTTTACCACTTTACCACTCTACCACTTCCCCTCTCGCCACTCTACCACTTCCCCTCTCGCCACTCTATATTTTGCCCCGCTTGAGTCCGAATTAGTACAATGGCCCGGTGAAGAGAATTCGGCTCACCGTGTGCGGCTGCCGGGGAAGAATGGGAAAGAGGGTCGTCGCGTTGGCCCGGAAGGACCCCCGCTTCATCCTTGAGGGGCAAATCGACCGGCACAACCAAACACGTCTGGCCGAGGCGCTCCGCCATTCAAGCTGCGTCATCGATTTCACCTCGCCCGAATCCTCTCTGCGCCACGCGCTGGCGGCGGCCGGCAGCCGCGTCGCCATCGTCATCGGGACCACCGGCCTCTCCCCTTCCTCTATGAAAACCATCGCGGGTCTAAGGCGGAAAATTCCGGTGTTTTACTCGCCCAATATGAGCTGGGGCATGAACCTGCTTTTTGAAGCCGCCGGCCGCTTCCAGGCTCCGATGGCGGTTTATCAAAAGAAAATCGTGGAGACTCATCACCGCGGCAAGAAAGACGCGCCGAGCGGAACGGCCCTGAGGCTGGCGCGGCTTTTGGGAGGACCCGTTTCCATCGCCTCGCGGCGGGTCGGGCGGGTCATCGGCGAGCATAAACTGATTTTAAACGGCCGCGACGAACATATTGAGTGGACGCATAAAGCTCTTTCCCGGGACGCCTTTGCGCGCGGAGCGCTGGAAGCCGCCGCTTGGCTGGTCCAAAGAAGGCCCGGCTTTTACGGTTTCCCGGACTTGCTCAAATGACCCCCGCGCTTCGCCGCATCCTGGATTTCCTGGCCGGCCTTTTCTCGGAAGAGGAAGATCCCAATGAGCCGTGTTTCGACCCGGTCCACCTCGGCGCGACCATCATAGCGGTCCTGTGCGCTCAGGGAGCGCTGTTTTGGCTTCTGTGGACTCTGCTTGTGTATGAAGGGGGTCTCTTCGCCAAAATTCCGGCGATTTTTTCGGTCGTTTTCACTTCCAAGACTTTGGCCGACTACGGCTACGAGGGGACCTACGCCATGGGGGTGTTTGAGGGTTGGTTCGCCAACCTGGCGGCCCTGCTGCTTTGCGCGGCGGCGACGATGCTCTTATGGAATCTTTTTCAGCGGAAAAAAAATTAGGGACCAGCTCCCAATTGGAAAAGCTTCCACCCTACTTGTTCGTCGACATCGACCGCAAGAAAAGGGCCGCCATTGACAAAGGCCTCGACGTCATCAACCTGGGAATAGGCGATCCGGATCTGCCGACGCCGGATTTTATCGTCGAGAAAGCGGCGGCCGCGCTGCGAAATCCGGCCCACCACCGCTATCCTTCCGGCAAGGGCGGCATCAAGCTCCGAGAGGCGATCGCGCGCTGGATGCGGGAGCGCTACGCCGTCGCCCTAGACCCCGAAACGGAAATCCTGGCGCTCATCGGCTCCAAGGAAGGGATAGGGCACCTTCCTCGCGCGCTGTGCGGCCCCGGAGATTTCGTCCTGACGCCGGACCCGGGTTATCCGCCTTACCGGTCGGGAACCATCCTGGCGGGGGCGGAACCCTTCCCGGTGCGCCTGGCGGAGTCCCGCGGCTTTCTGCCCGATTTGGAGGCGATACCGCCTGAGATCCTCCTCAAGAGCCGCCTTTTGTTCCTCAACTACCCCAATAACCCCACCGGCGCGGGAGCGCCGCCGGGTTTTTTCGAGAAAGTCGTCCGTTGGGCCGGGCGCCGCGGGATATGGACCGCCCATGACGCCGCCTATGCGGAGATGCGCATGGACGGGCTGCCGCCGGCGAGCTTCCTGCAGGCCGCGGGGAGCAAAGACGTCGGCCTTGAGTTTCACTCGCTTTCAAAATCTTTCAACATGACCGGATGGCGCGTCGGCTGGGCGTGCGGAAACGCCCGCGCGCTCAAAGCCCTGGCCCAGGTCAAAGACAACTTCGATTCCGGTGTTTTTGGGGCCGTCCAGGAAGCGGCCATAGAAGCCCTGGGCGGAGGATTGGAGGCCGTCAGGCAAAACATGGCCGTTTATAAAAAACGCCGCGAGAATTTCGCCCAAGGGCTTGAGACCTGCGGCTGGAAAGTCTTCGCGGGCGCGGGCACGTTTTATCTGTGGTGCCAAACGCCGCCTCGCTGCAATTCGATGCAGTGCGTGGAAAAGTTGCTCGACGACGCTCAAATCGTGGCCGTTCCCGGATCGGGATTCGGCCGGTTCGGCGAGGGTTATGTCCGTTTCACGGTCACCGAAAAAGAAGACCGGCTCAAGACGGCTCTGTTGCGCATCGCGCAAATCAAATGGTAGTGTAAATTTAAAGGGCCCAAACGACCCATGGAAAAAATTACCGTCTCAAAACTGCTGCAAATGAAGCACAAGGGCGAAAAAATAGCCATGCTCACCGCCTATGACTGCCGCACCGCCCGTTTGCTCGAAGAGGCGGAGGTCGAGATCATCTTGGTCGCCGATTCCCTGGGCGCCTCGGTTTTGGGATATGAGAATTCCGTTCGCGTCACGGTGCAGGACATTCTTCACCACGCCCAGGCCGTCGCGCGCGGAGCTTCCAAAGCCCTGGCGGTCGCGGACATGCCGTTTCTAAGCTGCGAGATAGACCGGAAAACCGCCGTCAGAAACGCGGGCCTCCTGATCAAAGAGGGCGGCGCCCAGGCCGTCAAAGTGGAGGGAGGGCTTGCCGCGGCGTCCGTCATCAAAGAGTTGGTCAAAGCCGGCATCCCCGTGATGGGTCACGTGGGGCTGACCCCGGGAGCCCTGCGCCGCTTCGGCGCTTACAAGCTCCAAGGCGCCACGGAGGAGGAAGCCGGCAAAATCCTGACCGAGGCAAAAATCCTGGAAGGCTCCGGCGTTTTCGCGGTGATCTTGGAATGCATCCCGTCGGATCTGGCGAGAGAAATCACCCGGAAAATTTCCGTTCCGACCATCGGAATCGGCGCCGGTCCCCATTGCGACGGGCAGTCCCTTGATATTGACGACCTCTTGGGCCTGGGCGATGAGCCCAAGCCGAAATTCGTCAAACAATACGCGAACCTGCGTCCGCAAATGGCCGCGGCCGTCAAGGCGTTTCGCCATGACGTGCGGGAAGGTCTTTTTCCGGCGCCCGAGCAAGAATACAACGTGAAAAAGGCGGCCGCGTGACCCTGACGGCGACGCTTTTTCTCTTCGTCCTGATTTTGGCCCTGATCCTCCTGGCCGGGGGATACTACGGCTCGCAGATGATTCTGCATTCTCCCGACCGCGATCCCATTGAATTCTGGCCCGACCAGTTCCAACTGACCTACGAGTCGGTCGTCTTTCGGACCTCGGACGGAGTGCAATTGAAGGGTTGGTTCATTCCTTCCTCCAACGGCGGCTCCAAGACCATCCTGCTATGCCACGGTTGGGGCGCCAACAAAGGCAAGCTTCTGGCCTCCACCGAATTTCTCAACCGGAAGGGCGATTTCAATCTTTTTTACTTTGATTTCCGGACCCACGGCCAGAGCGGCGGCAGCCGCGCCAGCTTGGGGCTGCTGGAGGCGAGGGATTTCGACGCCGCGACGCAATTTCTGAAGGACCACAAACCCGAGTTCGCTTCCCGGCTGGGGACGTACGGCCTGTCTCTGGGAGGCGCTGTGGCGCTTCTGGGCGCCGCCCGGCATCCTGAATACAAGGCGGTCTGCGTGGAAAGCACGTTCTGTTCCTACAACCAAGTGGTGCTGCGCTACGCCTCGCTGTTTTTCCATTGCCCCCGTCCGCTCGGGTTGGCCTCTCTGGCCTTCATGCGGCTGCGGTTGGGCGAAGATCCGGAGCCTTACAGCGCCATTTACCACGCGCGCAAGCTCGCGCCGCGCCCCATTCTCATCATCCATGGCGACAACGATCCGCGCATGCCCCTCCAGGAAGCGCGCGCTCTGTACGCCGAGTGCGGAGAGCCCAAAGAGCTATGGATTGTTTCCGGCGCCGACCACGGCAAATGCCGGGAGGCGTCGCCGGAAGAGTACGAGCGCCGCTTGCTGGCGTTTTTCGAAAAAAATATTTAAGGGCCTAAGCCCGAATTTGACGGGCGGCCTGCGCGGCGGCTTGAGCCAACCACCGTTTGGCGTGCCGGGTCGCCTCGCCGGGGCCTCCGGCCAAATCCGACAAGGAAAGGGCGATCTCAATCCCTTCGCGCCTAAGCCGGGAACGCGCCGCGGGATCGATGCCGCCGCAAATCAAGATGACCGGTTTTTTCAACCTCTTGGCCATCCGGGCCAAGAATACCGGGCCCTTCCCAAAGAAGCTTTGCAGGTCCAAACGGCCTTCGCCGGAGACGACGACGTCGGCCCGCCGGATGCGCCGTTCCGCCCGCAGCATTCTTAGAACCAGCTCCGCTCCCGGCCGAAGCTCGGCCCCCAGAAAACCGGCCAGTCCCGCGCCAAGGCCGCCCGCGGCGCCCGCTCCGGCAACGCCGGCGACCCGCACGCCCAGGTCGCGGGCGATGACGGCCGCGTAGTTGGATAAAGATTTTTCCAGGCGGGAGACCATCGCCGGCGTGGCCCCTTTCTGCGGGCCGTAAACCGCGGCGGAGCCCTTCGGCCCCAACAGCGGATTTTCCACGTCCGTGACGCCGAGCAATTTCGCCCTCTTTAAGCCGGAATGCAGCCCCGCCGCGTCGATCCTGAAGAGGCGAAGCAGCGGCGAGGCCCCCAAGGGCAAGTCTTTGCCGTTTCTGTCCAGGAGCCGGGCGCCCAGAGCTTGAGCCATGCCCGCGCCGCCGTCGTTGGAGGCGCTGCCTCCCAGCCCCACCAGAATGAGCCGCGCCCCGCTTGAAATCGCCGCCGCGATGAGTTCTCCGGTGCCGTAAGAGGTCGCTATCATCGGATCGCGGCTGCGCTCCGGCACCAATTTCAGCCCCGAGGCCAGCGCCATTTCGACCACGGCGGTCCTGCCGTCTCCGAGAATCGCGAAGGAGGATCGAATCTTCCTCCCCATCGGCCCCGTGACCGTCTTTGCGATCGCGCGCCCCCCGCAGCCTTGGAGCAGGACTTCCATGAGCCCGTCGCCGCCGTCGGCGATGGGCAAACGCTCAAGACGGCCGCGCGGAAACTCGCGCTTAAATCCCCGGGCCAAAGCCTCGGCCGCCTCGCCCGCGCTCAGGCAGGACTTGAAGGCGTTGGGAGCGATCAAGATTCGCGGGAACTTCATCGCGCAGCCTCGCCCGTACTGCCGCTCAACATATCCCGCGTTCTGCGGAGATTATTGGAGGCCGCCTCAAACGCCGGCTCGCGCCGGGCGGCTTCCTCAAGGGGCGCCAGCGCTTGGCCGGGCCGCCCCAAGAGCATGGCCGTGGTGCCCAAGTAGAAAGGCAGACGGATCAAAGGGGCGCGTTCTTGCTGCAGCCGCGACAGCTCCTCCAGGGCCTGCGCTAGATTGCCTTGGTCGATGACGGCCATAATCCCGCGCAAACGCTCATAAGCCAAGCGAAATCCCGGGGGTTCGCGCAAAGCGAATATTCTTTGGGCCTCCTCAGAGTCCGAAAACATCAATTGAAAACGGCCGCTATTTTGCGCCTGCTCCTGCAGCCGCTCGATGTCCCGTCGCCGCTCCTCGCGCCGGACCGAAGCCACGTTGATCGGCTGGTGATAATCGTCGAACCACAGATACCCAACCCCTTGCGCCAAGAGCCCGAAGTACCAGGCGTCCGGGTCGTCGAAAGAGCTGTAGCGCAAAGCCTTGCGCCCGCTGTAAAGATAAATGAAGTCCTTATAAGCGCCCATAAAAATCGCATCGCCGGGCGTTTGCTCGCGAACCCAGGCCAGAGTCCTTTCAGGCGGCGCATTCTCGTTTAAACGCCGGCGGCGCGCCGCCCGGACGACGCCCGCGTCCGCGATTAAAAACCAGCCGAACAGAGCGGCGGCGGCTCCGGCAAGGAGATATTTCGACCGCGGCATTCGACCCGCGATGGAGCGGGCTCCTTGCAGGCAGAAAACAAACAAGAAAGGAAGAATGGGAACCACGTAGCGCACATCCCGGTTGACCCAAAAAAGATGCAGGCATAAGTACAGCGCGACATATAAGCGCAGAAGCTTTCCCACCGGGTCTTTCCAGCCCTGCCGCTCCAAAAAACCAACAAAAACGGGGACGGCCGCAAGCGTCGTCAGGAGAAGGACGCGGAAATCCGCCGGCGGCTCCCCCGGCCAGCCCCAGAAACCTTCGACAAAAAGGAGGGAAGGATAGTGGCTTAGTTGATCCCAGAATAAACGCCCTACCGTAGAGACCGCGCCGAGCCCCTCCCCCGAAACAGGAGGAAGTTCCAAGAAATATCCCGCCGGATTATTCGCCGTCCACCAATTGCGCAGGAAAGGCAAAAGCCACAGGGGAAAAGCTCCGGCCGCGAACGCCGCCGCCCGCCGCACGCGGCCTGCGGCGGCCCCCTCCGCAGCCCCAGGCACAGTGCCCTGGGACCCAGAAGCCCCAGTGGGGCGTGGGGAGCTGCGGGGACCCGGTGGCGTCGGAGACGCGCCGGCCTGCCCCTGCGCCGGGACGAACAACAAATACGCGCTCACCGCCGCTATCCACACGGCGCCTTGGGGGCGAATCCAAGCCGAAAAGGCGCAAAGCAGCCCGAGCGTAAACGCCGGCCGCATTTTTTCAGGGCGCGATTCGGGCGACCAACTTTGAAACTTTTTCAAAATGAGGAGGCTGAAAAGCAGAAAGGCGGGCTCAGACATAACCGACCCGGATTGTTCGGCGGTCGAAGGATGAAACGCCCATAAGCCCGTCAATAGCGTCCTCTGCCCGGCGCTGAAAAATTCGCCGAATAGATTCCATAACAGCAGCAGGCTGGCCAGCAGAAAAAGGAGCGAAGCGGCCTTGGCGGCCTGCATGGAGCCCGCCGCCGCCGCCGGCAGCAGAAGCAGCGGATAGCCGGGAAGCTGATGGGTCAAGGGGATTTCGCGGGGATGAGCCAAATCCACGTAGGCGCCGGAGCAAAGGCTTCGCGCAGCCAGCCAATGTCTGGCGTCATCGTTGAAGCGGCCCACGTAATAGTGATCGAGCGATAAAAAGTAAAGCAAGCCGGCGGCGCAGAAAAGAATCGGCAGGGGGGAGTGGCGGCTGGCCCGAAAAACGCAGTTGCGGCTTTTCTCTTGTCCAAACATCACAAATAATATTATGCAACCGCGTTTGCGCCTGCGGTGCCGGACAACCCCGTCTCGGCTGCGCCAAGACGGCCCTGCGGGCGAATTCCCCAACTGGGGAATTCGGGCTAGCCATCGGCGCTGCGCGATTCTATCAAGTTTGAACCCCCCGTTCAATCATGTTATAATTCACGCAACTTGAGAAAATTCGTCTTTTGGATTTTTGTCGCCTTGGCAACGGCATTTATGGTCGTTCCGTCTTTAACCGTCATTGACCACCTTGAAAAATACCGTCAGGCGATCAAATTTTTCAAGGCCCAAGGATCGGTTATTGAGGGCCGCCGCTCCGGCGTGGCCGTCAAGCAGCCGTCGCAGGCGCATTTCGTCACCTTTTCTCTCAAGGCGCCGGAAGCGCGGAGCGTGGAGCTGGCCGGGGACTTCAATTTGTGGCAGCCGCAAAAATTCCTCCTAAAGGGCGGCAAGGCCAAGGGACAGTGGGAGCTGACCGTGCCCCTCGCCGCCGGCCAATATCTGTACCTCTTTAAAGTGGACGGGCAATGGAAGCTGGACCCCGCCAACGCGCGGACCCGCCGTTATGGCGACACGGTTTCATCGGTTCTTTCGGTTCCATGAGATTGATCCAGATCAAAAGCGCTTGGCTGTTGACGGCGTGCCTGTTGGCCGCGGCGTCCGCGCCGGCCGGCGCGGGGCTGTGGCCTCAAGCGTCGGTGGAAGACGAAAAGGCCGAGAGCCTGTGCCTCCTCTGGATTCCGCGCGAAGACCCTTTCGACGCCGCCCCTCTCGCCAAGCTCCTCAAGGAAAATTCGGACTTGAGGCTGAGCGTCGCTTTGTCGGCGGAAGCGGCGGCGGAGCTCTCCACCTCGACGCTCCCGCCGGGCCGACTCGAGATCGCCATGCGCTTGAAAGGGGACCCGGTGCTGCCCATGATCTCCAATTTGCGCTCCCCGGAAATCGCTTACGGGGGAACCGCGGCGGCGACGGAGTTTTCCAGGCCGCAGGACATCATGCTGCGGCTGGCGCTGGCCCAAGACGCCTACACGAAGCTCGGGTTAAATCCCTCGGGTTTTGTCCCGGCGGCCGGCGCCCTCAGCCGCGAAACGCTCCGGCTTTTTCACCGCCTTCAAATCCGCTGGCTGGCGATCGGAGGGGCATCCTCGGAGCCGTTTCGCTCCCAAGGACTCAACCTGATCCCATTTCAAAGCTACCCGCCCGATGAAAGCCGGCCCGCGGCGGTTCAGGCCTACGTTTTCGATGAAGCCTCGGATTTGGCGCCACCGGGTTTCATGCTCGATTTTATCAGGGACCGGATAAAGTCCGGACGCGAAATACGCTGGCTCACCCTTTCGCAGCGGATCGCGGGCGAGCAATTCGCCGAACAGGCCGGGGAGTTCTCTTTGATCCCTTGGACCCGCGACTACGGAACATGGATCGGCGGCGAACGCAAGAACGGCGCCTGGGAGCTTTTGGCCAAAGCGGCCGAGGATCTGGAGGAATATCAAAACTCAGGACGGGCCACGATTAAAATCCTCGATCAAGCGGCGCAAAAGCTTTATCAAGCGGAAAGCGGCCGATACTTCGCCGACGCCGGGAAACCGGAGAAACAAGCGACTGAAAAAGAATTCAGGCAAATCCTCGCGGACATATACGGGCTTCTGCAGAAAAGAATCCCCGCGGGCCTGGAGGACGCTTCCGAAAACGGCGAGGCGAACGCGCCCGGTCCAAGCGAAGGGGGAACGCCGGCGCCGTTTGTCGAAAGCGGAGAGACCTGGCTCAGATTCAACGATCCGGCGGGAGAGGCCTTCCGCCCCAAGGCGGCCGAAGTCTCCGTCTCAACGCAGGAGATTTCCGCCCATGCGGCCGCCGCGCCCAACCTCTGGGATATAAAAACCTTCGAGGTTTCCTGGGATACCCGAGCCATCCATATGGCGTTCACCATGGAAACGACGTCGCCTTCGGCCCACGCCCCTTTTGGCTTTGACGATTTGCTTTTGGATGTTTATATCGATTTAAACAATCGGGCTGATTCCGGAATCGCCTCGTTGCTGCCTGGACGGCGCTTTCTTATGCTTTCCAAAGACGCGTGGGAATACGCCGTCACGATCAGCGGTTGGGGAGCGGAGGTCTTCCGCGCCGGCTTTCAAGGCGAAGCCATCCCGCTGCTGGCGCTTTCCCCGAAGTGGGACATGGCAAAGAACAGAATCAGCGTTTCCATACCCCGTTCCTTGATCCGCGGAGCTCCGCGGGGTTGGGGCTACCTGGCCGCCAGCATGGCCCTCAATTCCACCGCGACCGATCTTATTTATTTTGAGCCCTTGGATTCGGAGACGGGGCTTCCCCTTCTGGACGTTTTGTCGCCGGCCGGCCTTCCCAATCCCATCAAAAGCTATCAGCGCCTGCCCGCGATCCGGGTGGATTAGCACCAAAGGTTTGCCGGGCGAATACAAAGGCGTGGACCCGGCGAACGCCGGCCCTTCTGAGTGCCCGGGCGCAATTTTCCAGCGTCGCGCCCGTGGTGCACAGGTCGTCCACCAAAAGACAACTCTTGACGGCCGGCGTCCAACCCGGCTTGACGCTGAAGGCTCCCTCGACGTTGTTGCCCCGCTCCAGACGGCCCAGTTGCCATTGCGGCCGCGTGTTCCTGTTTCTTTCCAGAAATTCCCGAGCCGGCAGCCCGATACGCGGCGAAAGTTGATCCGCCAAAAGCAGGGCCTGATTGAAGCCTCTTTCCCGGCGGCGGCGGGGATGCAGTGGAACCGGGACGAGAATTTCGCATCCCTTCAACTCGGCATAGCGCTCCCAAGCCGCAGCCATCGCCTCTGCCATGAACCGCGCCAAATACCGCTTCTTGCGGTATTTCATCGCGTGCAGCAGCGACTGAATTTCCTCACAGTAAGGATAGACCGCGCGGATCAGGGAACATTGAAAGCGCCTTGAAGCCCCCCGGCAAGCCGGGCAATGGGCGCCTCCGTGCGGCAACGGCACCCCGCAGCGCCGGCAGAAAAGCGGGAGAATCGGCAGAACGCGGCCCATGCAGCCGCCGCAAAAGCAGCCGACTTCCGAAGGCTTCAAATCGCGCCGGCAATGCACGCACGTCTTTGGAAAAAAGAAATGCAGCAGGCGATCTTTGAGGCTCATTCGGATTAGAATTGAAAAGTCAGCGTGCTTCCGATATTATAGGCGACGAACTCCTCCTGCTTCACAAATTTGTGCCAAAGCCTGGAAAGCCCGGCGTTGAGGGTCAGCCGCAGATTCTTGGATATTTCGTAATCGCCGCTCATATCCAGGCTCAGGAGGTCCGAGTTGTCGCTTTGAGAAAGCGGCGAGCGCCGGTGCGACAAGCTGAGCGTATTGCTCCAGACTATGCGGTTTGAAAAAACGAGCTTTTTCTCGCTGAAGGGGATCAAAAAGCCCTTCGGAACTGAGAGGTCCGCGCGCGCCAGAACGCTCGGCGTGAGCGTCGTCACGTTGGTGGTCTGCTGACCCGTTCCCAAGGTCGCCAAATCAAAGGTGTAGTCCAGCTTGGTGGTGAAGCGCCAAATCCGCGCGTCAAAGGTGGTCTGCGCGCTGGCGTCCCGGTGAGTGGTCCTCTGAGTGACCTGGCCGATCCTCAAATCCTCATTGACCGTCGTCTTCTGGTTAAAAGAGGTCGAGGTGTCGAATCGATCGAGCGCCTTGAAGCGAAAGTCCGCGCCGAAGGATGTGTCCGCGTTTTGGTCGAGGCCCACGTTGACCGTCAACCGCCGCGCGAATTTAAAATTTGTGCCGGCGTTTTTCATCCATTTTTCCGCGCCCAGCAGATTTTCCATTTGCGTCATGCTCGCGGTCAGATCGGGAAAATTCAGCGAAAGCGTCCGGGTCAAAGTGCCCGTGTTGTCCCGGCGCTCCAAGCTCCGGCTGAAATTATTGGACAACGTGATCGTTTTGAGCGGCGCCTTTCGGGATTGCAGATCGTAGGCCTGAAACGGGCTCCATCTTTGACTGGAAGTTATCGAATCGCGCAGAGTCAGCGTGGTCCGGCGCGCCACCGGGTTGGAAGGCGTCAAACGGTTGCGAACCCAGAGATTTGTGAGGCTCTCGAACTCCCTCTCCACGTTTTCCCAACTATCGCCGTCTGAAATCTGATAGGAGGAGGTGAGGGTAAACGACTGAAAAAGCTTGGAGCGGGTCCATATATCCCTTAGGGAAAAAGGCAGGTTGATGGTGCCGTCCGCGTTTCTTTTGACGGATTTAATGTCCCCGATGTCAAACCGGAAGTTTTGATCGCCGATGGTCACCGTCGAGACGTTGAGCAGGTTGTTTTCCGAATGCGAAATTTTATAATCGATGGATGGGGAAAGCCAATCCGCCAAATGCAGAGTCGCGTTGAACCCGGCGCTCTGGCTCTTCGATTTCGGATAGCTCAGTTTGACGAGTTGTCCGGTCGAAAACTCCTCGCGGCTTTCGCGGGCGCGGGCGAGGGAATAGGTGGGGTTGAATTTGGCGCCTCGCCAGAAATCAAAGCTGCCGCTGGCCGATAAATTGTCCAGAATTTCCTTGGTATTGGCGTTGCCGGGAAGCCGCAAAGCGTCCACGGACCGGAAATTGACCCTGGAATCGGTGAGTTGGTAGCTAAAATTCACGTTTCGCGGAAGAAAAAAAATCTGCCACGGCACGCCGTAAGCGGTGGAAGCCGAATACGATCGCCGGTCGTCGAAACGCGTCGAGCTCTCATAGTCCACGGTATTTCGCGAAGCCGATAAGCTGACGCTGGGCAGTTTCCACAGGGTAAGCTCGCCCGCGCCCGACCGGTCCAAGCGCACCAGCTTTCCCTGGGACAACAACGATACGAGATTGGACTGGTCGCCGGTCAGCGCCACGCTCGGCGTCTCGGTGATTTGCCGCATTAGATTGAAGCGCATCGGAAAAAAGCTGAGGCGGCTGAAGTTGAGAAAGGCTTGATCCTGCTGATTGTCCTGATTGGCCACGACGGTCACCGGAGTCTGGAAATTGCGGTCCACTAAGCGGTGGCTGCCGCCGAAAGTCATCCAGTTGGGCACGCTGAAGTCAGCCGACAGTTTTCGCGCGTTTCCCGTGATTCTGCGCGGATCGGCCACATGCAATTCGTTAAGCCAGAGGGTCCCCGTGGATA
This sequence comes from Elusimicrobiota bacterium, assembly GCA_016206405.1. Taxonomy (GTDB): domain Bacteria; phylum Elusimicrobiota; class Elusimicrobia; order O2-12-FULL-59-9; family O2-12-FULL-59-9; genus O2-12-FULL-59-9. Next base: position 28,759 of record JACQRQ010000102.1, read on the forward strand.
TGGCCACGCTCCCCGTGTTGTAAATCCCGGCGAACACCGAGGACACGTTCTGAAAGCTGGGGTTGCCGGAGGATAAAGTGACGGCCTCATACGCCGAGGCGTTTTTCCAAGCGTCCGGAATATTGTCGCCGTTTAAATCCTGCAGCGTGGCGGTGAAAAGCCGCCAGCCGTTGAAATCGGACTTCACGGGAACGCGGAACTCATAGTAATTCTGCTCGTTGCCAAGCCGCAGGAAAAATGTTTGGGAGCCTCCCAGCGCGGGGCCGGGATTGATGGACGGATTGCTGTAGAGCAAGAACCGGAATTCCCGGTGCTGCGACAGGTCCACGGCCCTGGAAAAATCCTGCTTGGTGAAGATCGTGGTGCCCGCCGTCAGATTGCGCATGGACAACGCCAGGGATTGCTCCACGCGGTTCTGGTTGTTGGCCTGCGTCGGGAGCTGCTGGCTGCCGTAAAGATCGTCGAACACCCCCCGGGCCTCGCCGACATCCCTAAAAATCGGCAGGTAAGCGGAATTATCGACGTTGTTGATGCTTCCGACCTGCAGCTCTCCGGACGGGCTCGGCGATCCCGGGGCGACGTTTTCAAATCGGGCGTTTTGCCATGCGCTTCCCACCACCGAGATGCGCGCGATGCGCAGGGCGCCGGAGGCCGCTCCGGAGGTGGAGCGGGTGATGGAAAATCGGAGCTGACGGATGGCCGCCCAGTTGTTGCGGCTCTGATCGTTGATCCCCAGGGGAACCTGGAGGGTGTGCCAACCCGAAAAATCGACGGCCGTCCGGCTGGAGGTCGTGGTCGCGTCGAAAAATATCTGAGAGTCGGCGGCGCCGCCGCGGTAGCCGAAATCCCCGCCGCTCAAATCCTCGGCGTCGAGCCTGCCGTTGCGGTTTAAATCCTCGGCGTCGATGCGGCCGTTGGCGGCGCCCTGCTTGGGGAAAGGAGCCCTCTGCGTCCTGGGGTTGAAGGTCCACCCGTTGTCCTCGGTGCTTTGAAGGATGGTGTCGCCATTGAAGTCTTCCGTGTCCAAAATGCCGTCGCCGTCCGCGTCCTCGTTCACCGAGCCCACGCGCAAGTTGATTTTATTGTTGGAATTGTCGCCGAACACAACGAGCTCCAAAAAGGATTTCTGGGTGAAATCCAAGCCGACATCCGAATAGACGTAAACCAGGGAAACTTCCGTGCTTTGGCCGACTGAAAAATTATAATCGATTCTGAGAACCTTCTGAACTTCCTCGCTGGAGGAGCCGGCCTGGGCGTTGATTTCGCGAACCTTGACGTCTTCATTGTCCCATCCCAAGGACCCTGGATGGTCGGTCGGCGCTCCCTGGGGGTTGGAGGTGATTACCCAGAAATTTTTGTCGGCGCTCGCGGAATCGTCCTGTTTGATGCCCTCCATATTGTCGATGAGCGCGAAATTCGAGATGTTCGGATTTTTCCCGCTCAGGGCGATCTCGCCTTTGAACGTGCCGGTCAAAAACGGCAGCAGCCGGATGTCTTTGAGCTGCGTGTCCGCCTCGTAGACCAACAGGCTCCGGGGAAGCTGCTGGATGCTGGGCGTCGTCGGCGGCTTGCTGGCGGCGTCATAGAGCATCGTCCCGCCGATGCTCCACCAACTCGTGATGTCAAAGGAGCCGCGCGCCCCCAGAATGGAATTGGTGGCCGAAGGGCCGAAAGGCGAGACTTCGTAGGCGACGTCGATCTTGCTGTCGAATTTGATCTGGTCTTCGTTGAAAAAAGTGATGATGCCGATGTCGTAATCGATGAAATAATCGACGTTTCTGCGCAAAGCCTGGCCGTCCAGCAGCACCGACTCCGACTGCAGCACGAGACTCGGCTCCAAAAAAAACGTCTTAAAGCGGTTGCGAAACTCGACGAAAAAGATGCGCTGGCCGATGGGCGTGGGGGCATAAATTGCCGCCTCCACGAATGGTTTTTTAAGCTGAAAAGTGCCGTTTTCAAAGTCCACCTCGATCGTGCTGGGGTAAGCCTGCGGCGGGCTGAGCGCGGCTCCCACCTCCTGCCGGTTTCTGTCGAGAACCTGCAAAATGAAGCTTCCCCTCCCGTCGTCGCGCACGATGGAAGTGGCGCCGATGGAATAGAAAGTTTTCAGCTCCCGGGTGAAGCCCCTCTGCGTGGTCGTGGAGACGCCCCCCTCCGATATCGGCAGGTCGTTGGGCGTCTTGATGAGCCTGCCTGAAACCGTTTCGGTCGCCAAAACAAGCCGCTTGCCGTCGGCTTGGGTATAATTGACGGCTACCACCGCCTGTTGGAGCAAGGCGTTTTTAAATGTGATGACGCCGCGCACGTAATCGATGATGTAGTCGGAGCCCGGCTTGAGTTGGACGAAGTTCCCGGTGTAGCGGGCCGCGGATTCTCCCTCGTCGTTGACGGTGAGGCTCGAAACGTCGACGTTGGTTCTGCCCGCGCTCTGCACGTCCATCAAAACGATTTCCGATCCGGGAAGAATCGGAAGCCGCGTGGCGGTTCCAAAGCTTAAATCATAGAACTTGCGGCGGATATAGGAGGTATCAAGAATATCCCTGCTTTGGAGCTGCGTGTTTCCGATGAACTGCTTGGTTTTCGTGATTCCCTTGGTCCGGCTTCCGACAAGGGTGAAGCTCGCTTTTTTGAATTTCAGATCCACGCGCACACCGAACAATTGTTTATTGTAAGACACGAATTCCGTCGCCGGAAGGGACAAATCAATGTCGCCGAAGGACGCGTTTTGGACCACCTCGTCGGCTTCGCCCTTGTAGGAAATGGATATGTCCTGCTTGTTGGGTTTGGTGTCGTCGTAATCCACGTTGACGCTGATTTTCTCCCCCACCTTGCCCTGCATCCGTATTTGAAGCTGCTGCTGAATGTCGAAAAAGTTCGTGCTTTGGGGCCGCGTGATGTTTTGCTGATTATTGAGAAACCTCTTGCCGTTGAAATTAAAAGAGATCGTTTTCCTGCCGGTCACGGACAGGCTCGTGCCGTAACTGGGGACCTCCAACTCCGGCGAGAGTTCCGTGGCCGCGGGCGGGGCCTCCGCCGAGACCGGCTCGACTTTGGGCGTCTCCTCGGGCCCCTCCGCCGGGAGCGTTCCGGTTTCGATCGCGTTGCGGGTCTCATTCCACCTCTGCTGGCTGTATTGGAAAGACTCCAACTCCATCAACAACAGCTCAAAATCCGCCTCCTCCGCCTTAGACTCCTCCTTGCCGAAAAGTATTTTCTCATCGTCTTTGTCCATCAGCCGGAATCTTTCCGTCCCTGCGGAGGACCGCCACAGCGCGCCGTCGTCCTGGCCGAAAGCGGGCGAGCCGGCAAAGCCCGCCGTCAGCAAGACGGTCAGAAAAACCATATGCGGCAAAGAAGGCGTTCGTTTAGACAAAAAGATACCCTTCTGCAACACGTCCATTCAAAAACGCGTTCAGTTTCAGGGTTCCAGTATATCGCTATGCAATAGCCCAGTCAATGCTCGGACTTTCCGTCGAAAGCTCCGCGCATGGCCTCATTTCCTTGCGCCCGGCGCGGCGTCGAACGGCGGGCGCACGCAAACCGCATCTTTGATATAATTCCTCCATGCCGATCCTCTCCCGGTACCTCATCCGCCTGTACCTGCCGCTGTTCGCCGTATCCATGGGGCTTTTCATCTTCGTCCTGGTGATGCATAATTTCATCCGGCTGCTGACGATCGCGACGATGAAAGGAATCCCGCTGTGGTGGATCGCCAAATGCTTCGCTTTGCTGACGCCTTATTTCTTCAGCCTGGCGATCCCGACCGCCTTCCTGATCGCTTTGCTTCTGAGCCTGGGCCAGTTGGCCGAAGACGGCGAAATGACGGCCCTGAGAGCCTCCGGTTTCTCCTTCCGCCAAATCCTCTGGCCTCTGGGAGCCTTCGGCCTTTTACTGTGCGCGCTGCTGTTTTTTTTAAACCATCAGGTCAGTCCAAAGGGTCTCAAAGAGTTTAAAAACACCCGCGCCAAGTCCTTCTCCCAAATAAGCCGACTGGATCTGGAGCCCAACGTCTTCATGGAAATGGGGGATTTCAAGCTCTATGCCCGCCGGGTCGATAAAGAAAATCGCCGCATCCACGGGGTTTACCTTTTCCGCTATCAGGGCTTTGCCATGAGCCTGAGGGTCAGCGCCGAGGAAGGAAGCTACGCGCTGGATAAGGGAAACGGAATTTTCATGGCTTTGACAAACGGCGACATCTACATCCCCAATCTCGATGATCCCAGCCGGCTGACCTTGGCGCAATTTGAAACCTACCGCATCTACATCCCCGCTCAAGCGCAGGCCGATTGGCAAAGAAACCCGGGAGTCCGTGAAATAGACAGCCTCACGCTGCTCAAAACCCTCCGCCGCCCCGGCTCAGGAACTGCGGCAAGCGGCGAATTGAACCCGCAGGCGCCGGACGGCGCCGCCTTCACCCTGAAAGACTTGGCCGGTTTCCGGACTGAAATATCAACCCGCACCGCCCTGGCTCTTTCCCCGCTCGTATTTTTCCTCCTGGGAGCGCCTCTGGGCATACGCCTTGAGAAGCGCAGCCGCCCCATGGGCTTCGCGCTGAGCCTGCTGATGATATTTTTTTACTACGGATTTTTGGTTTACGGAGTCGGATTCGGAAACCGCCATCCCGACTGGTCGTGGATCGCCCCCTGGCTCCCCAACTTCATCGGCGCGGCTTCCGGGCTTTTTCTCTGCGTCCAAATGGCGAAAAAATGAAAATCCTCACGCGCTACGTCATGAAAAGCTTTTTCATCCCCTTCGCCGCCGGGATTTTTGTGTTTTCGCTGCTCATCTTCCTGGGCAACTTTTTCGAGCGCCTGGACTCCCTGATCAAAAGCCCCGCGTCCCTGTGGGCCATCCTTCAATTTCTCTGGCTGGAAACTCCCTATTGGATGGTGCTCATCATCCCCATCGCCACGCTCACCGCGAGCATGCTGGCTATCGGCGGCTGGATCCGGAGCCGGGAGTACCTCGCCTTCCAGGCCGCAGGAATCGCTCCCGCCCAGATGCTGAGGCCGCTTTTTTACTGCGCGTCTTTGGTCGCCCTGCTAAGCTTCGCCGCCCAGGAGACGGTGCTCCCCTACTGCTATTGGAAATCGCAGGAGATTTTTCGCGAGCAGATCGAGCCGCGATACAGCCAGAAACAAACGGTGTGGACCAAAATCGTGCTGGTGGGCGGGCCGGGGCAATTTTTAATCGTCGAGGAATTTGACCTGGGAGCAAAGCGGATGCGGCGGGTGGTCATGGACCAATACGAGGGAGACCGGCTTCTCGGCCAAGTCGACGCCTCGGAGGCCGCCTGGGACCCGGCCGGGGAGACTTGGGTTTTTTCGCATGGAGTGCAAAGGGATTTTGCCGGCGGCGCGGTGCGCGAGAAAAAATTCGACCGGTTCGTCTCCAACTTGACCACCCCGCCCCAGCAGCTTATTCCTCCGAAAAAACGCCCGGAAGAGATGAGCCTGCGGGAACTGCGCCGGTACTCGAAAACCTTAAAGAGGCTGGGACTTTCGACGCGGGA
>JACQRQ010000105.1 GCA_016206405.1 Elusimicrobiota bacterium
CTTTGAGATCGTATCCGTAGGACCGGCAAGTGTGCGCGGACAACCCTCTTTCCAAGGAAAGGTGCTTGAGAAATCCGGTTAAAATAGGTTCCGGCAAGGCGGCTAACCTGAATTCCGCGGTCGCGGCGCGATTGCCGTCTCGTCGCGGCGGATTGCGCGGAATTCCGCGCGGGGCGCGCTGCGCTGAGAATTCCCCGGTTGGGAAATTCGAACTAATGGGCGCCGACGGCGTGCTTCGGTTTGGGGGAAGCGGCGGCGGGCTTCTCGGCGGGCTTCTCGGCCGCCTTCACCGCGTCCTCCGGAACCGGCCCGCTGCGGATGGCGGATTCTATCGCCTCCAGCACGGCGGGATTGTCGCCTAGAAATTTTTTGGCGCTTTCCCGTCCCTGCCCCAGCCGCTCGTTTTTATAAAGATACCAACTGCCGCTTTTCTCGACGACCTGCTTGTCGACGCCCAAGTCCAGAGCGCAGCCCTCGCGCGAAATCCCATGGCCGTAAAGCATTTCGAATTCCGCCGTGTGATAGGGCGGGGCCACCTTGTTTTTGACGACCTTGACCCGCACGCGGGAGCCGACCACCTCGTCGCCGATCTTGATGTTTTCGATGCGGCGTATATCCAGGCGCACCGAGGAATAAAACTTGAGCGCCATGCCGCCGGTGGTCGTTTCCGGGTTGCCGAACATCACGCCGAGTTTCATGCGGATTTGGTTGATAAAAACAAGGCAGGTCTTGGTCTGGGCGATGGCGGCCGTCAGCTTTCGCATGGCCTGGGACATGAGGCGCGCCTGCAGCCCCATGTGGCTGTCGCCCATCTCCCCCTCGATCTCGGCACGGGGCACCAACGCCGCCACGGAGTCGATGACGACGATATCCAAAGCCCCCGAACGGATCAGACGCTCGGTGATCTCAAGCGCCTGCTCCCCGGAATCCGGCTGGGATATCAAAAGGTTGTCGATATCCACGCCCAGCTTCTGGGCGTAGAGCGGGTCCATCGCGTGCTCAGCGTCGATGAAAGCGGCCATGCCCCCCGCCTTCTGGGCCTGGGCGATCGCGTGCAGGCTCAAAGTGGTTTTGCCCGAGGATTCCGGGCCGTAAATCTCAACCACGCGGCCGCGCGGAAGCCCTCCGACGCCCAGAGCCATATCCAGGGTCAGAGATCCCGTAGGAATGACTTCCACCTTGATTTTGCCGGATTTATCTCCCAGCTTCATAATCGCTTCGCGGCCGAACGCCTTTTCAATCTGTGTCAGCGCCAAATCCAGGGCTTTCAGTTTTCCATCTTTGGTCATGGGGGAGCTCCTCCGTGAAGTGTGCGACGGTCGAATTATTATATCAAATAAGGCGCGCCGTCGCGGCGGAAACGGCTTAACTCTGGCTTTTTTTGGCGGGAAAGTTGACTATGATCGAGCTGTCGGAGCGGAAATACTGGTGCATGGTTTTTCCAACGGAAGCGATCAACTCTTTGGCGCGGCGATAGCTTGAGTTTTTTCCGGTCAGGACGCAGATGATATAATCGCCCTCGGGCGTATACACGATGCCCACGTCATGGCAGGCCTGCCTGAGAAGGCCGGTCTTGTGCGCGATCTGCCACCCATAGGGGAGCCCCGTGGCAAGACGCTTGCGCGTCGGAAGCTTCTTCATTAACTCGGTCATGATTTCGCTGGCCGTGGGACTGACCAGCTCCTTGCGGTAAAGCTTCTCCAAAAACATGCCCATTTCGGCGGCGGTCGTGTAATTTTCGCGGGAGACTCGCCCGCTCGACAACGACAATCCTTCGGGATTGACCTGCGTGGCCCTGAAGCCGAAGCGCGGGAGCTCCTCCTGAAACGCCGCGAAGCCGACGGTGTCGATGGCCATCTTCATGGCCGTGTTGTCGCTTTCCGTGATCATCCATTGAATAACGTCCCGCAGGGTGAATTTCGAGCCATCCCGGAACCATTTCAGGCGGCCGGAGCCCCCCATGCGATAGCGCCGGTTGACGGCGATGCGCTTGTCCAGGCTGAGCTTGCCCTCTTGGACTCGCTGAAAGACGGTCGCCATAATCGGCAACTTGACCAAACTGGCGCTGGGAAACACCTCATTTTCGCCGTAAGTCCACACCCGGTCGTTCCTTAAATCCTTTATATAGATTCCCACCTTCCCGGGATTGCGCTGTATCCTTTCCTGGACCGAGGCGATCATCGTTTGCCACGCCTCTTCCACAGGATAGGCGGAGGACTCCTTGGGCGGCTCCAGCGGGCCCCCCCCGCCCAAAGAAACGCTGGAAGAGGGGTTTTCATACCACGCCGCCAAGTCCGCGCCGATATATGCGGAAAGGAAGCCCACAACTGCCGCCAGAAGGACTATAAGCAGGTTTCGCATAGGCTGACTTATAGTACTTTAGCAGCAAAATGTTAAATTTTCAAGTCCTTTTTTTGTGACTTAAGATACGGTGGCAAAAGCGCCTTTATTTGGCGCCTCGCAGAGCGCGGCGCGCTTGGCGTGCCAGCCCCTTCGCTCCGCGAAGGGACGATGGCAGCGCCAGCGGCGCGTGACGAGGCACTCGCTCCGGATGCCGGGGGTGAGACCACCGGCCTCCCGGCTAGTACCGGAAGCGCGGCGAAGGAGGGATCGGCTCGGACGTTTCCGCGGATTTGCCTTGAATTTCTTTCTCCGCTTTTTTCGCCCGCCTGTTCTTGGAGGGAGAGATGATGCCTATAGCGCCAAATAGGGAGCCGATGAAGGCTCCAAAAGCCGCGATGGCCACGATTGCCGGCGCCCCGAAAGCCAAACCGAGGCCGACAACGGCGGCGGTCACGATAAGACCGATGACGGTCGCCGGATGGATGCGGCTGCGCGCTCCTTTATAGATGAGGGCAGGCCCGCCCACAAAGGCGGCCAGCGCCCCTAAGCCGGCGCCCGCCAACGCATCGAAGGAAACCTCGCCGAAGGAGCGTACCTTGGAAAGATTGAGCAATTGTTTTTTGGCCCCGTTAGGCTTGTCTCCGGCCTCTTTTTTAGGCAACAAGGCGGCCGGTATCGTGATCCCGAATTTATCGCTGAACTTGGAATCGGTTTGCTCAGCCGCCTCCTCAGCGGCTTTGGATAGAGGCGCCGCGCCGTCTGGCGCGGTGACCGGCGTCTGATCGTTGGGCGCCTGCGCCCCGTCCCACTTGGCTTGCTGTTCTTGAGCCAGCTTCAAAAGCAAATCTTCATCATTTGGAACGCTGAATTGATCTTTGGGATGAACAGGACGCGCCTGGGCGGAGCCGAGGCTCGCCGCCGCGATAAAACCTACCAATAACCAAAACCCTGCTTTTTTCATTTTAATCTCCTATGAATCGAAACTTCCGGCGAAACAGCTTTGAAACACGGACTTCACCTAAATACCTTCCAGCTTCTCAAAAAGGGAGGCCATAAGATCTATCGCCTTGTCGGCCCCGAGAATCAAACCCAGGCCGGCGGCGCAGGCGGCGACGATGCCGAAAATCGGCCAACCGAAGATCGGTCCGATGGACCAAAAAAGCGCGCCCAACACGGCCCCGGCCGCCATCTCTTTCGGGCTGGAGACAGCGTAGCCGTCGATGATCAGGCCGGGCCCCATCACCGCGGCAAGATAGGGACCGGTAAAAATACCCAAAGCATGGTCTTTTAAAGCGTCCAAGACGGGAGTTTTTTGGGATTGGCTCTTGTGCTTCTGGGGTTTTTCAGGTTTCGAAGAGTCGTGTCCTTTTCCGCCGGAATCAACGCTTCCGCCCCCTTTCGAGGAATCCTTCTTAGAACCGGCGCCGCCTGGAACGGCCTCCGGCTGCGCCTTGGCTTGAGCTCCATCATAAAGCGTCGCATGCTCGGCCATGATGCCCATCCACTTCTCATCAGCCTCAATCATGGCGGGGTCTTTGGGTGGCAGGGGCTTGCCCTGCGCCGCGGCAGCCTGCAAGCAGAAAACCACGCAGGCGGAAAGATAAACCGGACTTTTCTTCATCATATTCCCCGCAACCAACTCATCAACTATATTTTATTTATCCACAGCAGCCCTCGCATGAGCCCAAAGGGCAAATTTTAAACCTCAATGGACCTACTCCCCCATAGGTCCAAAGTCCCGGCTCGGTTTGAGGGCGGCCGGAGGCGAAGTGATAGAGTGGTATAGTGGTAAAGTGACGGAGGGGCAGGGCCCAACACAGGTGCAATGCCTCTCTCATTTTTGGGATAATATTGTCATGAGCAACCAAACCGAGAAAAATTCAACAGACGACAACAAGGCGGCCCCGGCCGCTTTCACCCCGGACGTATTGGAAAAGGGCGCCCCCAAGAACGGCGTGCGGCAGGTTTTGGACGCGCGCTTGTTTTTCCAGCTCCAAGTCTTCAGCGGCGGCCGCGACAACGCTCCTTTGATCAAAGCCTTGCAGGACAACGGCATCGAAGGCGTCCTCTATGAGGACATCCACGACCCCTCAGGCGTCGGGCTGCTGACGTTTAACGCGGACCCTGATTTTTTCATTGGCCGGCTTCGCCCCTTGCTCATCCACGAGCCTTTCGCCCAACTGACCATCAAACCCGAGTTCAGCATGCTGGGCCGGACCTATTCTTTGGGCTATGAGCAGGACCTGGAGGACTGGCTTCTCCACAAGCCCCGGCGCACCGCCCTCAACCCCGCCTGGCCGTGGGCCGTTTGGTACCCGCTGCGCCGCAGCGGCGCTTTTACCGAGCTTCCCCACCCGGAGCAGATGGAAGTTCTCAAAGAGCACGGCATGATCGGCAGGGCCTTCGGCCAAGCCGACTTGTCGCACGATATTCGCCTGGCCTGCTTCGGCATGGACCCAAACGACAATGATTTCGTCATCGGGCTGACCGGCAAAAAACTCTACCCCCTCTCCGCCACGGTCCAAGCCATGCGCAAGACCAAGCAGACCGCCAATTACATCGAGAAAATGGGGCCCTTCTTCATCGGGAAAGCCGCCTGGCAAAGCCCCGCGAGCTAAAACAGCCGATGCGCATCTACACAAAAACCGGCGACGCGGGGAAAACGGGGCTGCGCGGCGGCAGCCGCGTCTCCAAAAACCATCCGCGTGTGCGCGCCTACGGCGAGATCGACGAGCTCAACGCCTGCCTCGGCCAAGCCCTGGCCGAGCTTCCCCCGGGGGACGACTTCAGTCCGATGGGATCGCTGTTGACCGGCGTGCAAAACAGCCTTTTTGCCATCGGCGCCGAGCTTGCCGATCCGGAGTCAAGCCCCTCGCGTAAATCGTTGGACGCGGCCGAAACCAAAAATCTGGAGAAGGCCATCGACGCCTACACCCAACCCGTTCCGGTCTTGAAAACTTTCATCCTTCCCGGCGGAGCCCGGTTTGCGGGGGCGCTGCACGCCGCGCGCTGCGTCTGCCGCCGGGCCGAAAGAGAAGTCGTGGCGCTCGGAAAGGCGTCCCCCTCGATTCTCAGCTATCTCAACCGCTTATCCGACCTGCTTTTCACCCTCGCCCGATGGGTCAACTATAAGCTCAACTTCCCCGAAACCCCTTGGACGGGAAAGTAACTGGCCCCCGGCTTCCGCTTTTAATAAAATACGCTCATGCCGGAGCCCATCGTCCTCATTTCTAATTTGAGCTACGCCTATCCCTCTTCCTCGGGCCCGGGCCGGCTCGCCCTGAAATCAATCGACCTTTCCGTTGAAAAGGGCGAAATCTTCGGTTTTCTTGGTCCCAATGGTTCCGGCAAAACCACGCTGTTTCGAATTCTTTCCACCTACTTTCTGCCGGAGGCGGGCCAAATCCGCGTTCTGGGACTTGAAATGCGCCGCCACATTCAGGAAATCCGCCGCAATATCGGCGTCGTCTTTCAATATCCAAGCCTTGACCTCAAATTGACGGCCTCTGAAAATTTGAGACACCAGGGCCATCTTTACGGGCTTTACGGCGGCCTCCTGACCCAAAGGATGGCGAGGCTTCTGGACCTTTTGGAGCTCTCCGAAAGATCCGGGGAGCGGATCGAAAATTTCTCTGGAGGCATGCGGCGGCGCCTGGAAATCGCCAAATGCCTCCTTCACCGCCCCCAAATGCTTCTCTTGGATGAGCCGAGCACTGGGCTGGATCCCGGCGCGCGTAGAAATCTCTGGAGCCTGCTGAAAAACCTCAATCAAAACGAAGGCGTCACCATTCTCTTGACCACTCACCTGATGGAAGAAGCGGATCAACTGGACCGCATCGCCCTTTTAAACCACGGGCAATTGGTCAAAGTGGACGCGCCGGCCGCGCTCAAAAAAACCATCGGCGGCGACGTGGTGCGTATCAGCGCCTCAGAAGCCGCCAGTTCCTCTTTACTGACCGATATCCGGGCCAAATTCGGCGGCGAGCCGGTGCTTTTGGACGGGCTCATTCATCTGGAAATCAAAAACGGCCATCAATTCATCCCTCAATTGGTCGAGGCTTTTCCGGGGCGCATAGAGGCCGTGAGTCTCGGCAAACCGACCCTGGAAGACGTTTTCATCCATTATACGGGACAGGCGTTTTGGGAAAAAACGGGACAGGCATGAGGACCTATTTTCTGGCGGTCTATACCTTATGGCAGCGGGAAGTGGTGCGATTCTTTCGCCAAAAAAGCCGCGTCATCGGCGCCGTCGCTCCGCCTCTCGTGTTCTGGTTCCTGATCGGTTCCGGGCTAGACTCCTCTTTTCATGTCGCCCCGAGCTCGGGAGGCCTGGATTATTTCCGGTTTTTCTTTCCGGGAACGGTGCTTTTGATCGTGCTTTTCACTTCCATTTTCTCGACGATTTCAATTATCGAGGACCGCAGGGAGGGTTTCCTGCAATCGGTGCTGGTGGCGCCGATACCGCGTTCCAGCCTGGTCTTGGGAGACACCTTGGGCGGGACCACCATCGCGATGCTGCAGGGAGCCGCTTTCATGCTGCTGTCGCCTGCCGCAGGCATTCATTTCACGCCTTACTCCTTCGCCCTCACCGTCTTATTCTTATTCCTGACCTCTTTCAGTTTGACGGCTCTGGGCTTCATCCTGGCTTGGCAGCTCGATTCCGTCCAGGGATTTCACGCCATCATGAACCTGCTTTTAATGCCCATGTGGCTTCTCTCGGGCGCGCTTTTTCCCGTGGAGGGCTCCCCTCTCTGGCTGCACCGCATGATGCAGGTCAACCCGCTGACCTACGGCATCGACGGACTCCGGCATGGCTTCTACATGACCGGCACCCAGCATAGCCTGCGCCTGTTTCCTCTGAGCGATTGCCTTGCGGCGGTTTGCCTCTTCGGCGCGGCGACGTTTGTGGGGGCGCTCTGGGTCAGCGGAAGGCGCTAAAAAACGAAAGGGCGTGAAAGCAACCTCTCTATCTGCTTTCACGCCCTTTTACCGCAACCTCGCAGACACCCGCCGCTGGGACGGGCCCTACTCGGACTTACGTTCGCGCTACCTAACGGCCTGCGAACCAACCGACCGCGAACCAACGGACTGAATGCGGCACAATCACTCCGCTGTGCCACTCTCAGTATAACAGACTCCCCCATTTTGTCAAGACCCAGATGAATTATGCTGCCTGCTCAAGAAAGGCTTGCGGAAGCGAAGGCGCCCTGCTAAACTATCTTCATGCGGCGATCAATGCCGATTTTTTTACTTCCTGCCTTTTTGGCGCTGGCGGCCGTTTCCCCGCAGGCGCAAATTTTTCCGCGGCCGGCAGAAATAGAATACATGCCGATTCCTCTTTGGGACGACCGATATCCTCAATCGGCGTGGATCTATTTAATGGAATTCGAGCCTGATCTCGTCCAAAAATCGCAATGGGACAAGCTCCACCCCAAGGTCCAGGTGGAGATGCTTAACACCGCCCGCCAGAAAGCGCCTGAAAGAGAAAAGGAGGTCCAGAGGCGGCTTGTGGAAATTAACGGACTCTGCGGCATGCGGAAGCTTTATGACTTCGAGAAAAAGATGAAAGACGGCAGGTCGGCCTGCGACTTGCGGCCCGTGCGGCAGATCGCCGACTCCGAAATCGCCGCCTTGGCGATATGGAAAGGCGAGGACCCGGCCTTGGATATACGCCGGCGGCGCGACCGGGTCCTGCGCTTTTTGGCCAAGCTCGAGAATCGGGAGAAGTTCGACGCGCAGGAAAAAGCATGGGCCGCCGAGCACCTGCCGCCGCGCTACGCCCCGCTTTTAGACGGCGCGGGCCGGAACACGGACGCGGCGCGGAAGCTGGCTCAAAGCCTACGGCCGGACGGCCCACTCCCGGCCTCCGCCCGGCTCAGGATCAGCGCCCAAGACGCGCAGTTGGCGCGGCGCATTTTCGACGGCGGCGGCAGTCGGGAAAAGCCGGTGGAGGGCGGCGTGCGGATGGAGCCCCCCTCCCGTGTTCCGGCCCGCGGACCGAAACTCGATGTCGCCAAGGACATGAAGCGCGGGCTCATGAGCCGTCTGGACGCCCCTCCTCCCATGGACTCAAAGGCGATCCGCAGGCGCGTCGAACAATTCCACCATGATAGCCCTGAGGAGCGCCGCCTGAGCGAGGCATGGCGCGCGCATCTGAAGGAAAACCTCAAGCACAATTCCGTCGGCCGGGACGTCCTGGATTATGTAGGCCCCGATTTGCCCCACATCCGCCTGCGGCGAGTCGAGATGATGGAATCGCTGACCAACCATACCTACGCCAGCTACATGCCGGGGTCCAACTCCATCGTCGTCGAAGCGGACAAACTGCGGGCGGCGGTCGGGGATTTGGGCGGTCCAACTCTACCCGAAGACCCCCGCGAGTTCGCCCGCTATTTGAACCGGAATCCCAAAATGCGGGAGAGAGTTTTTAAGACCTATAACGAACCGATGCTGCACGAGCTCGTCCATGCCGGCCAGGACAAGGCCTTCGGGGTGACGCACCTTCGGGAAACCTTCAAAGCGCCGACCGCTGAAGATGAAAAACACGCCTTCGGGGCGCAATTGAAGTACATGACGGCCGGCCTTAAGGACCCCGGCTACTTGAAGGAAACGACAGGGCTCGCGATCGTCGGGCGCGTTTCGTTGGAAAGCTACTTGATGGACCGCGACCAGTACAACCGCGATATCGACGCCACTTACGGCAATACGCCGGCAAAAAAAATGCTGGAGCTTTACGACTTCCGGGAAAAGACCGATCGCGAGGAGGGCGGCCTCAAGCCTGGAGAACGGCTGGCCCATGCCCGCAGCCAGGCCAGGGAGGCCCACGAACGCTTGGACCGGTTCTATTCTCAATTCCAGGACGCCGAGGCCCGGCGCTGGGAGCGCGACAATCCCGAGGGCCTGGCCAAGCTGGCGGAAAGGGTTGCCGGCCGGGACCCGGACAAAGCGCTGGAGCTCTTGGCCGTCGCCCAATCGCGCGTCCCGCAGTCCGACGTGGGGCTGCGGCGCGGCATGCAGAGAACGGCGGACCGCGCCATGGCGAAGCAGGTCAAGAACCTCCGCGAGGATTTCCGCAAAGCGCGCCGCAACCACGAGCACGCTTACGTTGCTGATTCCATTTTTGCCCTGGAAAAAAGGCAGGAACAGCTTGCCGGCGAGGCCCGGTTCGGCGATTTAGACCGCATGAAAGAGACCTCCTACCCCATCGCGATCGAACACTACAAGCACAATCTGGATTTCAAACGGGCGCGGGTCATTTGGCCGCCGGCCGAAGTGGAAGATTTTATACGCAAAGGCTCGGAACTCGCCCGCGCGCGCGGCGACCGCAAAGCGCTCGCCTACTTTGAAGAAAAGAAGAAGGTTTGGGCGGACTTTTATAAGGAGCTCGACAAGCAGGAGAAACAGCCCCCTTCTACAAACTTCGCGTGGCTGGACGGCTTGAAGAAACCATGAGGATAATGAACCGCTTGCTGAATTTGAATATCCGCATTCTGCTCCTGGCCGCCGCAGGCTTGTTGACTGCCTCCGGACTCAGCCTGTATTTCGCGCGCCAAGCGCCGCCCCCCGGCTTTGCCGCGCATGTTTCTTCCGATGGAACGATGCGGTGCCAAGTCCCGGAAGGCTGGCGAGCGGTGCGGGTCTCGCGCTGGGTCTCCGCAACCCCACGGGCGGTATTTCTTCCGCCTTCTCCGGAACCCGGGCACGGCGAGTCCGCGTTGCTGTGGGCCTATTATTACGCCAAAAACGGATCGATTTTCAAGGAGCCGGACAGCTACCTTCTTGCGCACAGACAAACTTCCAAGGTTCTGTCCAAGGGGCCCGTCATTGAAGGCGCGGTCAATGGACATCCCGCGCGAAGCTTCTGGACCGTGCGCGCCCTTGCCCGGCTCAACGGCGCGAAAACCGAAGACCGCCTGGTCAAAGAGGTCCATACCCTCATCGCCGCGCCGGAAGGCTTTTTTGTCCTGGGCTACTTGGCCGGCCTGGACGAAACTGGGAACTCGAACAATGCTCCCTTGACGGGGCAATACGCCCGCTTCGTCCGCAGCTTCCAAAGTCCCCTCATGGAAAGCGGGTCAAGCTTGCGATTTTAGCACGCCTAGCTGCCTCTCGCGGTCTTGACGCCGGGCCATCGGTATGGTATATCCTAGTATATACCATGTTCTTGTACGACGTCGTGAGCGCGCTGGAGAAGGGGAGGGTCCGCTTCGCGATTGCGGGCGGCTGTGCGGTCGCCCTCCATGGCGCCGTGCGCGGAACCATGGACGTGGACATCGTCCTGCGCCTGTCTAGAGCCGATTTCCTGGCGGCCGAATCGGCCTTAAAAGCTCTGGGGTTGATGCCGCGGCTTCCCGTCTCCGCTGGCGAGGTCTTCGATTTCCGCGAGGAATATATCCGGAATAGAAATCTCATCGCTTGGAGCTTCTCGAATCCAAAAGATCCTTCGCAGGCCGTGGACATTATCATCACGCATGACCTTGCCAAGCTCAAAGTCAAGAAAATCGTCTCCGGAGGACGGACCTTGCCGGTTTTGGCGGTCTCCGACCTCATCGCGATGAAGAAGGCCGCCGGGAGGCCGCAGGACCTGGAGGACGCCCGCGCTCTGGAAGAGTTATGGCCATGAGGCCCACTCAGTTTTTCCCGGCGGATTACCTGGAGCGGTGCCGGTCCATGCGGCCGGAGCAGATTGTCCGATTTTTGGAGGAGTTTCGGACCTTGCATTTCAAGCCGGAGAATCCTGTCAAGAGCCGGCTGATCAGCCTCAAGGTCCCAGAGCCGCTATTGGAAGCATTTAAGACCAAGGCCCGGCTCAGCGGAATCCCCTACCAGACTCAAATCAAGCGCCTGATGGCCCTCTGGCTTGAGCCTTCCGCCCCCCGCCCCGCGCGAACCCGCCCCTAATAGTTCTCTCGTTCATGCGGGCCGGGCGCTCCATGTAAAATTTTGCGCATGCGCAAATAAAAGCATGTAAAGTTTTGCTTTAAGGCAAAATTTTACATGTGCCCATGAGATTGGTCCGAACTCCAGGACGAAGCCGCCCGGTTTGAGAATCTGGTCGCATCCCACCTGCTGAAGCTTGTCCATTGGCTGCATGACCGGGAGGGGCACGCCGCCAAGCTCTATTTCCTGCGCGACACTTCCAAGCGGGAGGCGGACTTTTTGGTGACCGTAGATGAGAAGGCATGGTTTGCGATGGAGGCCAAGAGCCAGGACCAGGCGGTCTCGGCGAACCTGCGCTACTTCCGGGACAAGCTAAAAATCCCTTTCAGCGACGGCGTCCGCGTCCTCTCGGCCGGCAAACTTCTCGCCGCCCTGATCTGAAAACTCGCCCCGCCGCC
>JACQRQ010000106.1 GCA_016206405.1 Elusimicrobiota bacterium
CCCTTGTGCTTGGGCGCATCCGGGTCCGTGCGGGCGAGGAGGATCATCCAGCTGGCGTAGTGGGCGCCGGAGGTCAGATACGCGGACGGCAGAGTGTAGCTCCAAACAACGGATTTCGCCGGCGCGAAAGAGCCCGCGGCGGATATAAATTTTTCCCCCGGCATGAATTGGGAGCTTCCGTCCCACCAATAGCCGGCCTCGTTTTTGATCCCGATGCGGACGTCCGTGACGTTGCTGACGGAGTCAAAGGCCGAGCCCGTGATGGTGGACAAGACGCCGGTCGTCGTCGCCGAAGGCAGGCTGATCATGGAGACGGGCGGTGAAGGATCATAGGTCGTCGTAAACGAAGCGTCACCAATGTTGGAATTGGAGTCAAATGCCTTGGCCTGAATAACGTAGCTATGCCCGCCGATGAGTCCCGTGGGGCCGGCAAACTGCCAGGAGACGAAGCTTCCCGTCGTGATCGCGATGCTGTTTTCGAAGGTAGAGCTTTGCCAGGAGGCATTGCCGGCGTTCCAGAAAGTCGAGTTGGAGATATCCTTGAGGATGACCTTCATCTGCGCGACCGTTCCGTTGTCATAAGCGCTGCCTGAAATTACAGCCAGCGAACTGGAGAAGGCCGCATTGGGCGCGGCGATAGTGACGCCGGGAGGCTGGGAGTCGGCGGCCTCATAGGTCACCGCGGCCACGACCTCATGCGAATTGAAGGATGAATCCTTGGCGACGGCGTGGATTCTGTATTGGTCCCCGGGGACGAGATAAGAACCGGCGGGTCCGGCATAGCTCCAGTTGATGGAGGCGGCCGGGCTGATGCCGACATTGATCTCATAATAGCTCTGGAGCCAGGAGGTCCCATCCCAATATTGCGGCGGCTCCGATGCGGACACATGCTCGATGGCCAGCCGTACGGAGGCGACTTGAAGGTTGTCCGTGGCGCTCCCGGAAATAGTCGAAAGGCTGCCGACGGAGGAGTTGTTGGGGGGCGCCAGAATGGTGGAAATCGGGCTCTGGCCATCCGCCACCGATAGGGAGCGCGCGTCGCTCCGGGCGCCGTCATACGAATCGCTCACGGTGATCGTCGCGCTGCCTACGGCCACAAAGGTGGCAGAAAAGGCCTTGGCGCCCGAATCAGCGGCGGAAAAAGCCGTGTCGGGCGGAAGGGAGGCGCCGACGGGTCCCGTGAAATGGACCGTGCCGGTATAGGAGGCGTCTTTGTTTTTTCCGGGGCTGTCGGTCGTGGCCACCACCGTCAGGTTATATGGCGCTCCCGCAATCGCCGCATAAGCGGTTCCGCTGACGCCGAAGCCGTCGGCAAAGGTCTGGCCTGCCAGCACCAAAACCAAATCCGGGGGGGAACCGACGGCCACCGAGCGGCTGTCCTGGCGCTGGAAATCGTATAAGTCCTGCGCGATCAGATTCGCGGTGCCCGCCGAGTTGAAGGTCACGGAAAACGATTTCTGGCCAAAATCGGCGGCGGCAAAGGCATAGTCCCCGGGCAAATAGGCGTCGGCCGGGCCGCTCAAATGCACCGTTCCAAAATAACCGCTGTCCTTGTTTTTCCCCGGACTGTTGGTTGTGGCCACTACGCTGATGCTAAAGGGCACTCCCGCCGTCGCGGCATTGGCGGTTCCCTGAACTCCATAGCCTTCCGTAAAGCTTTCGCCCTCCAGCACCAAAACCAGATCCGGGGGAGAAGCGACGCTGACCAGCCTGCTGTCGGAGCGCGAGGCGTCTACGGCGTCTTGCACCGTCAAGCCGGCGCTGCCCGCTTCGTTGAAGGTGACGGTGAAGGCGTGAGCTCCGAAATCGGCATCGGTAAAGGCATAGTCGGCCGGCAAAGTGGCGCCGAGGGGGCCGGTAAAGTGAATCTTGCCGCTGTAATTGCCGTCCTGGTTGGCGGAGCCGTCCGTCGCGACCACCGTCACAGCGTAGGGCGTTCCTGCGGTCGCCGCCAGCGGCGTGCCGGAGACGCCCCCGCTTGCAAACGTCTCGCCGGCAAGAACCAGAACCAAATCCTGCGCGGCGTTGACGGTCACGCTCCGAGCGTCGTAGCGCGCGCCGTCGGTCACTGAAACAGCGGCCGTTCCCAAAGAGTTGAAGACGATCGAAAAAGCGTATGAGCCGTTGTCAGCCCCTATCCCCGTTGTAAAGGCGTGCGTAGTCGGGTAACCCGTGGCGTCGCCCGGGGCGCCGATGCTCACGGTTCCGGCGTAATTTGCCTCCTGATTCAGGAATTTATCGGTCGCCACGACCGTCACATTGTAGGCCAGTCCGGCCGTTGCCGGCTGGGGAGTTCCAAGGACGCCGGCGCCGGCATTAAAATACTGACCCGGCAGGACCCATGACAGATCGGGAGCGTAGCGGACCGTGACCGACCGATAGTCGGTTCTAAGGTAATCGGCGGCGTCGGAGACGGTCAAATAAGCATAGGCCGTCTGTGCCGAAGCCGTCCCGAAGTTGACGCTGAAGACGCCGGCCCCGCCGCTCAAGGCGGAGTCGGAAGGAACGGCGGAGTCCGCCGGCCCGCTGAAGCGGACCGTGCCGTTGTAGGACGCATCCTGATAGAAGCGGCCGTCGGTGGCGATCACGGTCAGGCTATAGGCCGTTCCCGCGACGGCCTCCTGCGCCGTGCCCGCGATTCCAACGCCGGGCGTGAAAGTCTCGCCGGGAAGAACGATCACCAAATCCGGCGCCCGCAGGGTGGCGGCGGAAACCGTCCCGCTAAAAGCGGTGGCGATGCCGTCCGCGTTGCGGGCGCGCGCCCGGGCATAATAGGTCGTCTGCGCATAAAGCCCGTCTATCGAGACCGATGTCGCCGTCAGATTGTCGGCAAATGAATAAGGTTTCCAAGGATAGGAAAAGCCTTCGTCGTAGGCGAGTTCCACCTCATAAGGCGTTCCGGCCGGATTGTTGCTGGGACTCCAGTTGAGTTGAAAGCTGTGCGAGCTGATAGAAGCGGCGGCCGGCCCCGCCGGCGCCGCCGCCAAGGTCACGGAGGAAAGCTCGTTGGAATAACCTGAATAGAGGTCGGGCGCCTGCCGGTGCGATTGCAGCCGGAAATAATAGCGGGTATTGGGATTTAAGCCGCCGACCGTCGCCAACTGCGCGCCTGTGCCCGCTTTGCCGGCCGTCACGATCCGGGCCGCTTCCGTGGTTGGATTGGGAGAAGCCCCGCGGAAAACCGGAAAATCGTCCTCCGTGGTCGAGTTGTCCGTCCACTGAAGAGTCATTTGGCTGCTTGATGCCGCCGTCAAGGAATTCAAAGTCGGCGCCGGCGGCGGAGCAGCCAAGGTCTTGCTGGAAGCCGTGGCGCTATAGGCGGTGGCAATCCCGTCCCCGTTTCGGGCGCGGAGCCGGAAATCGTAAAGGGTTTCCGGGGCCAGGTTGGCCAAGGTCGTCGTGAGGGCCGTCAAGTTTCCGGCAAAACTCTCCACTATCACGATATCCTGGAAAAAATTATCCTTGGAATAAGAAACTTCGTAAGGCGTCGTATTGGGATTTCCGCCGGAGTCCCAGTTTATCTGTATGGAGCTTGAGGTGACGGCGCCAAATCCCAGGCCGGCCGGAACCGCCGCTGTGGTGAACGCCGAGGCCGGATTGGACGGGTCGCTTTCGGTTCCCGCGACGATCGCCGCCACCTGAATGGAGTACTGCCGGTTGGCGTTGAGCCCTAGGTCGCTATAGCCCAATGCAGTCGTTTGAGCGAAGTGGCGGCCGGAGGCCGTGTCGGAGGCGCGGTAAAGGCGGTAGCTGGAAGCGTCGGCCACGGCGCTCCACGTCCAACTGATGGAGGAAACTCCAAGAGCGGTTCCGCTCAAACCCTGGGGGCCGGAAGAAATCGAGGTCTGGCCGCTGGCCGCGACGCCGAAGTTGATCTCACCCGCATGGTTGATGGCCCCGACGCGGAAGTAATAGACAGTGTTGGACTGTAGCCCGCTGACGGTCAAAAAAGCAAGGCTACCGTTGGCGGTGGAGGATGAAAGCAACTCGCCGCTGAAGTCCGAAGCGCGCGAGGCATCCAGTCGGTAACCCTGCGCGCTCACCGCGCCCCAGTTCACGGTCGCGCTCGTGACGAAGGCCGCCGCCACGGTGGGGCTGACCGGCGCCTCGGCCAAAGTGGACCGGGAGGCCTCGGCCCAATCGGTCAATGTGCCGGCATGGTTTTGCGCCCGCACGCGGGCGTAGTGAGTGGTGTTGGAGGCCATGGCGAAGAAAGTAAAGCCCGTCAAAAATGTGTCCACATTGGTGGTGTAGGATGGCTCATAGGTGGACGTTTTCGACAATTGAAAAGTGTAAGTGGTTTTTCCCACGAGGTTGCCGTTGTGCGTCCAAGACACGCTCAAGCTGTTGGAAGTCACGTTGCTGAAGGAAGGCATGCCAGGAACGAGAGCCAAAGTCACGGCGCTGCCCAGGTCGGTGAAGGGGCCCGAAATCTGGGTCGCGGCCCGGGAGTAATAGATCGTGTTGGGGGCCAAACCGATAAAGCCGGCAAAGCTGTTGTCGGTATCGCTGGAGATATAGGCCGTGAAGCTGGAATAGCTGGAAATTCTGGCGTAGTAGAGAGTCCCGGACGGGAATGTCGTGTTCCAGCGCGCCGTCAAGGAGCTGGCGCCTATCTCCGTAAATGCCGGCGAGGCCGCGCTGATATCGCCGCCGACAAAATCCCAATTGAGGTTATTGCCCGAATCCAGATTGGTCCCGCCGCTGACGTTGATTTTTGCGCCGTAGGAAGCGTCGGAATCCATGACGTCCACGTAGGAAACGGCGGCGCTGGCGGCCCTCAAATTCCAACGGCTGGGCGAGGCGCCGCTCCTGAGCCGGATTCGGCTGAGCGCCGACTGGCCGTTGAGATCAAGAGAAGTAAAATCATAGGTCGAGCCGGCTTGGAAGGTCAGGGAAACGTTGCCGGTCTGCGCCTTGAGTTTGGCGGCGGCCCCATTGCCCGCGAAGGAGACGCCGGCCGTGGAGATGGCGTTTGTGACCTCAAGGGTTCCTAAAGCGCCGCCTGTTCCCAGGTTGATATCCTGCCTGGAAGCGCCGCCCAAGATGAGGGTTCCGCTCGCTCCCGCCGCCAGCTTTCCCGATGACAAATTGAAATTGCCGGAAACGGTCCACGTGCTTCCGCCCAAATCCAAAATCTCATCCCCCGCGCCGCCACCCGCGTAAGCCACCTGCCCCGAGACCGTCACGTTGGGCCTGTTGGACGCCGCGTCCAAAGTCAAGTTCCCGGCGCTGCCCGCGATGACATAAAGATTGCCGGCGATATTGTGGAAACCGGCTCCCAGGATCACCTTTTTTGGATAAAACTCGCTGCTTAAGGCGACCACATCCGCGCCGTAGCTGCGTGCGGGCATCGCCGCATCGGTGGTTCTTGGGATGAATTTGACCGGCGACAAGAGGCTGCCCCCCGCTCCCAAAGTCTGGGCCGAATTGCCCACAAGCTGCAAATAGGAGCTGCCTTGAACGGCGCCGGTCAAATTGATCGCGCCTCCTTCCTGGACGCTCAAAAGGTCGGAGAGGGTCAAAGTTCCGGGAATCTCCAGGGTTCCGTAAACGTAGGGCCGGGTCTGGTTCGTGACGCTTCCGGCGACGCGCAAGCTGTAAAAAGTCGGTTTGCCTTCCTTGTCGGTCCCGGGGCCATTATAAAGGATAGAAGCGCCGCTGCCATTGAGGACGACGACCCCGTTTCCATAATAGAAGGTTCCGGCAAGCTCAAAATTGCCGGAAATCGAAACGGTCGAACTCCCGGCGTTATAAGTGCCGCCGGACAGAATTCGGAGGGCGCCTTGTACTTGATGGAAATTTTGCCCGGCGTCCAACATGCCCAACTCCACGGTCAAATCGCCGCTTAACCGAAGCTCGTTGGCCGTTCCGACAATCAGGCTCGCCGCCGATTTGGCGATGCGCAGGTGTTTAAAGGAATAGAGATGGGAATTTCCCATCAGATAGGAATAGTTGGACCCCTCAAAGGTGACGGTGGAATTTCCGGCGTCGAAACGCCCGCCCGCGTCCATAATCCAGTCCCGGCTCATGCGGTGCTCGAAAGCGCCGGCCGAGAAAGTGCCTCCCGACACTTGGAAGTTTCCGGAGACGTTCAACGGGACTCCGGCCACGACGGAGCTTGAAAAATCCGCAGCCATCGTGAAATTGGAAAGGGTGATCGCAAGGTCCCAATAGGCGTATTTGCCCGGATTGACGCCGTTAAAAACCACGGCCTTGCCGTTGGCGGGAACCACGTCGCCCTGCCAGTTGGCCGCTTCCGAGGCCTTGTTGGTGGTTCCCCCTCCGTCCCAAACTAGAGGCTCGCCGTCGCCGATGCGCGTCCGCGTCGAGCCCAAAGCCGTGTAGCCGTACTGCGGCCCCCAGCCTCCGGTGGATACGGCCGCATAGTACCAAGTGTAGGTGGAAAGGAAATTGAAGGTGACCGGCCCGTCGTCATAATCGAAGGCGGTGCCGTCCAAAGAAGTCAGGCTGGGACTCTTGGATACCCAGGCGTACATAGCCGTGTTGACCGGAAAATCAACCGCGTCCCAATTCGCCGCAAGGCTGTTGCTGCTCACCGAAGTGATAGGAAGCGCGGCAATGGTGGGAATTCCCTTGGCTGTCTGGGTGCTGTCCTGGACATAGTTGTAAAAGTTCGCCGAGGTCGAGACCCGCGCGTAGTACCAGGTGTTGGTGCTCAGTCCCATAAAATCCTCAAAAAGATTCGTCGTCTGCTTCGTCTGACCCACATAAAAGAAATTGTAGTCCGTGGATAGCTGAACGTAGTAGTTCGTCCCCGCGTCATAGGTCGAGTTCCACTGATACCTCAGGGAAGTGCTGCTCACCTGCGGGAAGGCCGCCGGGTAGGCGGACTGAATCACCGCCGGGGTCTGAAACGTGCCTAGGGAGGTGTAGCCGCTGGCCGGGTTGTAGGTTGACATGGTCGAGACCGCCGCGTAGTACATCGTCTTCGACTGAAGACCGTAGATATAGGCATACTCGTAGGTCGTCCCCGCCGCCGAGCCCGCGATCGTCGCCAGGTCTGGGTTCAAGGACACCCAGGCGTAATAATTCGTCCCCGGGGCGATATCGCTGCCCTTCCAGTTGAGCCGGGCATAGGTGCTGTTAATCTCCGTGGCGGGCTGGGCTTCGATCGTCGCCACCCCCGCCAAGGTCCTCGTGCTGTCGGATATATAGCTGAAAAAGTCGGATGAGGTCGAGACCCGCGTGTAGTACCAGGTGTTGGTGCTCAGGTTCACAAAATCAGCATACAGATTAGTCGTCTGCGTGCCGGTCCAATAAACCCAGTCCGTGGATACCTGAACGTAGTAGTTCGTCCC
>JACQRQ010000121.1 GCA_016206405.1 Elusimicrobiota bacterium
ACAACGACGGCCGGGCACAAACCTTCACCGGCCGGGATATCCTTCCGAGCCTAAGGCAAACCGCCGTCCAGTTGATAGAGACCTCCGTCCTAGTAGTCAACCGCTCCATCAAGTCCTAATTCAAATTAATTCCAAGACGCCGGAAACCGGCGAACTTTCCCTCTCCAAAATTTCTTCAGGGGGAAACGCCCCTGTTTCCTTTGACTGGCGGTCCGGGTGGCGTCGTGGGGTTGGATCGAGTCGAGGAGGAACCGCGGCGGAGTCCGCGGGCCGGCCGCAGACTCGCTGGGCCCTACGACGACAGGCCCTGGACCGCCTATAAGGACTCGCGGAACAGCGCCCTCGGCAACCCCGAATCAAGGAATTTGAGTCAATACAGCGGTTTCCAGAGGCGGGAATAGTCCAGGGCCACTCCAAACACGATATTGTGCCCCGTCTCCGAAATGAGCTTGCCTTCAAACAGATAAAAATCAACGAACGGGCTGAGCCGGAGATTGCCCAGGATGGGCATTTGAAATCGGGCGTTGACGCTGAACTCCCGTTTTAAATCGTCCAAGGTGTCGAGGCGGCTGGGAGCGAAGTGCCGGTAGTTGAGACGCGCCTGAAATTGCATGGGCGATCCGGGCACCGGCGAGCTCCATGAAAAACCCGTCGCCCAGCCGTAGAGCGTGCTGGAGGCGCTCGTGGAATAATCCGACTCGACGACGGCGCCGACATGAAATTCCTGGAGCCGGCTCCCCTCAAAGACTTTGATCCCCGGCTGCACCCGAAACAGCTTGCGCCGGGGAAGGCTCTGCGGCTGGGTGAACTCGGTGTCGTAGGCGGCGTTTAAAAACGGACCCAACTGATGCCGCCCATAACCCCGCCCAAACTCCAGGGCTTTGTAGCGCAGCTCGGTCTCGAACACCACCTGATCCATGGTCTCGTTGTTTAAAATCGGCGCGCCCGCCGGTTTAAGCGTCACCCGGCCGTAATCGGTGGAGACGCCCGCGTCCCAACGGAGGTTTTTCCAATAGAATTCCGAAAAAAGCTTGGAAGAGGCCTGGATGAGGACCTGGTTGAGAGAGCGAATGCGGGCGTTTCGCACCTGGGCGAAAGGGCCCGCGTTTTGGACCTGGGTGTTGGCGAATTGAAAGGACAGATCGCGAAGGTTGAGCCGCCACACGGGTTTGGAAGGCAGCCGCCTTTCAACCAGCGACCGGAGTTCCTCATCGTAATCGCGCCGGGCGGCCTCCCCGGATTTTATCTTTTCCTCCGTTTCTTTCAATTTTTTTCTTTTCTTCAGCCAATCCACGACTACCTCGCCGGCCATGAGGCCCGTCTCCGTCTTGTCCACGGCGCGCTTAAGCGACGGCAAAGCGTCCGTTTCCGCGAGCAAATCCTCGGTCAAGGCGACGGAGTAGAATTCCTGATCCTGGAGCGGCAGGCCGGAGACCATCCCGGCCTCCTCCAAACCCGCCGCGGCCAGCCAGACTTCATAATAATATTTGCGCTCCGAGACCTCGTCGTCTCCGGCCGCGGGCACGGGCTGGAAATCCATGTTTTTCATCAGAGCGCGGATGGCTCGGCCTGGAAGCCTTGTGAGAACTATTTTTTTATTGAAGCCGAACCAGCTCCGCACATAGTTTTCCGGCACTTCCCCGATGCTGTTGGACTCCAAAGAACGGATTCGAAGAAGCGCCACCTCGGCCCGCGTCGCCTCCCGAACTATGTGCGCCCCCAGATTAAAAACCTCAGGCGTGCGGTAAGTCAATTTAGGAGGCCTGACGGCCGGCCACAGTTTTCTGGGATCCGGCAGAATCGTTTCTTTGGGCGCAAGGTAATAGTCCAGCAACTTGTCGCCGAATTCCGAGAGTCTCTCCTTTTCCGGAAGCTCGGATCCCACGGGACCCGGAGTGTCTTCCACGATGGAGACCAGCTCATTGCCGTTCTCCGATCGTTGGAATCGGAGGGTGATCTCGCCGAAACTGAACCGGGGCCGGGTCGCCATGAGCGCCGGCTTGTGGGATATTTCCTTGCCCCAGCCGGAAAGCTCAACGGTCGTCTTTCGCTTGATAGCGGCCTCGGAAACGGAGTCGCCCAACAAAATGTCGATGCCGAAAACGTCGGAAACCAGCTTGGCGTCCTGTTCGGAGGTGAGATACGAAACGGCGAGAACGACGTCGACCGAATGTTTTTGTCTCAGTTCTTTGACGATTTGCCTGGCTTTTTCAATCGGGTCCCGGACGACCAGAGGCAGCCCATCCGACGCGAGGCCGGGGTTGGCGTCCAGCGGGAGCAGCGAAACGACGGCGACCCGTATGCCTCCCGCCTCCTCAATGACGAACGGCTCGAAGGGGACTTCGGATTCGGGCTTTGTTTTTTCCAGATTGGAACCCACAAATCGAAAACCTCTATTTCTAAACAAATCCAGCCCCGGCTTCAAATCGGAGGGATAAAAAGAAAGCCGCTCGAAACCCAAATCCTGCCAGGACTTCATATACGCATCCGGATCGCCTCCCAAGCCTTGGATCCATTCCTCATCCATGCTCCAATTGCCGATATTCAGCTTCAATGCGGGCGTTTCGATTTCGCTAATTCTTTTCTTAAGCGCCGCGTGCATCCTGGAGGGGCCCCCCAAAGTCTTCCCGAAAACGGCGACCGTCGCCTCCCGGCCGTCAACGAGGAGGTGATATTGAATCTCCAAGGTCTTGGGCCAAAATTCGGAAACCGGCTGGTCCCCGGTCTCCAAAACCCGCAATATTCCGCCCGCGGGGCTTTCAAACTCGGCGATTGCCGCCTTCTTCATCTCCGCCCCGGGCACATACGCCGCGGATTTCCGGCGGTTTTGGCTCGATTCGTAAATTTTTTCCATTAAGGGGTATCCGGTTTCGTCCGGATACTGGAGGACGATGGCGCGCGCGGATTCCAGGATGGTCGCTTCTTTCTTTTGCGCCGACTTCGCGGCGCGCCCGGGCAAATGCTCCCGGAGAACGTCTTTGGGAGGATCCATCAGGTAGCTGCCGTTCGAATAGTAGCTGATCTTCCACGAGACCTTTTGCAGTCTCACATGCTCGGAGTCCTCGGAGAGGAGGGTTTCAACGGCCTCGACCAAATCCGGAGAAATCGAGTAGTTTAGGGAACCTGTATATATGATTTTGAGGGACTTCAAGGAATCGGCCGTTTGCGCCGGCAAAACCGCCGGAAACCATAACAGCCACAATCCGATCCCCAGAAAGGGTTTAAGGGTCATTCCGGCCGTTCGCAGAGCTCACGGCACCTGGCGCGCCATTGGCGCACACTCCGGCCCGAAGGGTTTCGTCAGGATGATCAGCGTGGGCAGGAGGCACAGAGCCCCAAGCAAGGACATGACCATGGCCAAGGCGCTCAGCAGCCCGAAAAGGATGCTGGGGATGAAGCTTGACATGACCAAAATGGAATATCCGGCGACCATGGTGCCGCAGGTATAATACATCGCGTTGCCGATGCTGTCGTGGCAGCGATGCATGGCCTTGGCGTAGTCGCGGTCGAACTCGATCTCGGTTCTAAACCGGTAGAGATATTGGATGGTGCTGTCCACCGCCACGCCCATGCCGATGGAGACTACCGTGATCGTCATCACGTCCAGGGGGATGCCGGCCGCGCCCATGACCCCCAGCACGGTGAGGCAGGAGAGCGCGTTGGGGAACATCGCGATAACCGCGATCTTAAACGAGCGAAACAGCGCCAGGAACATGAGCGAGAGCGTCAGAAAAGTCCAGCCGATGGTCTCTATCTGGGAGGAATAGAGGCTCTGGAGCATGTTGTTGTAAAGGATCATGAGCCCCGTCAGGCGGAACTGATCTTCCCTCAAGCCGAGCTTCGATTGGAGGTCCGACTTGATCCTCTTGAGGAAGGCGTCGCGCCTGATCGACGGCATGGAGTCTTTGATCCGGATCGTGATCCGCGCCTGGTTGTTCTCGATCGAGGCGTAAGGCCGCACCAGAAAATCTTTGAACTCCTCCGGCATCTGGTTGAAAAGGATCGCCGAGGTGAGGGAGTCCGGCGGCGTTCCCCGGTTGATGTCGCGGGTGATTTTCCAGAGCGTGGCCAAAGACAGCACCTTGCCCGTCTCGGGGAGTTCCTCCAGGTAATCGTGGACCCTTTCCACCAGTTCCAGCTTGTTCGCGGTGAACCAATATTTCGCCGGGTCCTTTTCCTCCTCAAACTCCTCAAAGTCCGTGAAGTCCGCGTCCGCCGCCGGAACGGGCTGGGGAGCGCTTTCCGGGGACTCCGACCCGAAGTCGATGAGGACGTCCAAAGGGGTGGTCCCCCCCAGCTCCCGGTCGATAAAATTCATGCCTTTGTAAATCTCCGTGGACTTCTTAAAGTAGTTGATGAAGCTGTTTTCCACCTCGAGCTTGGATATGCCCGCGACCGTGGCCGAAGCGATCAAAAGGCTGGCGATTAAAATGGCCGCCACGCGGTTTTCCGCCAGCCGGGCGAAGGCGGAAGTGAGGGCGCGGCCGAATTCCTTTTCCACGACCAGCGGAGGTTTTTTGAGCAGCATGAGGGCCGCCGGGAAGAAAAGAAAGACGATCGTCATATTGACCACAAGCCCCATGCACATCATGAAGCCGAAATTCATCACCGGCAGGATGTCGCACACGACCAGCGAGGCGAAGCCGGCCACGGTGGTCAGGACGCAGTAAAGGCAGGGGACGAACATAGAGCGCACCGTCTCGCGCACCAACTCCCGGTGCTCCTCATCCGGTTGCAGGGCGCGCAGTTCCCGGTAGCGCACGATCAGATAGATCGAGAGCTCCATGGCGAACACCAGCAGCAGTGAGATGAAGTTGGAGGAGACCACGGTCACCTCCCAGCCGACCAGCCCCAACAAGCCCACCATGACCAGGACCGAAGAGACGCAGGAAAGCATGGGAAGCAGTATCCAGCGCTTGCTCCTGAAAATCACCCCCAAACTCAGGACGAGGAAGCTCAGCATGCCCAGGCCGAACACCTTGAGATCGTTGCGGATGAAATCGATGATGTCCACGGCGACCATCGGCACCCCGCCCAAAAAAAGCCGGCATTCGGAACGGTATTTATCAAGGACCGCCCGGATGCTCGCGATGTCCTGTTGGCGCTCGGCGCGCTCCACGTCTTTGAGGCGCCGGTACTCCAAGGAAACCCGTTCCAGCTCCTGAATTTCCGCGCCGGCGAGGGCGCCCTGGGTCTCCTTCTCCAACAGTTCGGTGCGGCGGACATAGACCGGCTCCAGGATCTTGTCCGGGCGGAAGTTGACCTGGATCGCGGCCGAGCGCAGGTCCTCGCTGACGAGAAGATTTCTGTAAACGGGGCTGTTTTGAAATTCGGCGACGGCCAGACGCTTGTTGATGCCTTTTGACTCCAGGGTCTTTATGTTTTTGCGGATTTTTTCCAATGGGACGGGCGGATTCTTCAAGAGCGGGACGTCCAGGATGGTGTAGACCGACTCGACCCGGGCCAGGGACCTCAAATCGCCGCGCAGGCGTTTTAAGCGGTCGAGGGACTCGCCGGAGAAAAGCTCCTCGGGAGGGCTGTAAGTGACGACCACAAATTCTTTGGTGTGGTAGCGGTTGCCGACCCGGCGGGAATAGAGCAGGTCCTGATCGTGCTCAAGAACCAGGGAGTCTTCGGAGGCGTCCAAACGGAAATCTTTGGCCCAGACGAAAAAGAGAGCGAAGACGGCCAACAATACCGCGATGGTGACGCCCGGCCGCGCGAGGATGATGCGATCGTACCAATCTATGGGAGAGCGTCGCGCCATGGGCTCACTCGGCCTGCGGCGAGCTTTTGGCGGGAGGAGGATTTCTGACTTGGGGCTGCTCCTTCACGGAAGGGTCGCCGCCGGCTGGATCTGGCTCGTTGAGCGCGGCGTCTTTGGCCTCCGGGGAAACTCCCTCTGCCTCGACAGGCGCTTGCGCCGCCGGGATGGAGCCCTCCGCCTCCGGGGAAACCGCCTTTTCATCGGGACTTTTTTTGCTTTTGGAGCTTTTCTTCGCGCTTTGGGCCTTTTCGCGCATTTTTTCGAGCAGCTCCTCGAAAGTACCTTTTTGAAGGAATTCCTTATATTGCGCCCCATAAGACTTGACGATGCTCACGCCCTCTATCTCCAAATCGTAGATTTTCCACGACTCGCTGCTTCGATACAACTTATAAGCCAGTTTGAGCCGTTGGTCCTTGCCGATGACATGGGTGAGCATGTAGAACTTGTCCTCTTTGGCGACGGGAGCCTCGAATTCAACCTTGGCGTCCGAAAACTGGTCCATTTTCTCAAAATAAGACGACTTCACCTGGTCCACGAAAAGATCGGTGAACTCCCGCCTCTGTTTTTCGCCGAGCCTGGGCCATTGCTTCGGGCCCAGAGTCAGTTTTGCCGCAAGGGGCAGGTCCACCAAGGGGTTGATGATATCGACCACCATTTCTTTCTTCGCGTCCAAGGGGACCTTCTCGTCCCTGAGCACGGCCAAAGCCCTGTCAACGACGCCCTGGACGAGGCCGAAGACGGCTTTGGCGTCGTCGGCGGCGGCGGAGGGCCCGCACAAGAGAAGAACCGTCAATATGGCGAGCGGCAGTTTTTTCATCGATCACTCCTGAATTCTTTTTTGGCGGTTCTGCTGATAAGCTTCTCTGAAAAAAGTGTAGGGGTCCAAAGCGTCTTTCTTGAAGCTTTCGTATTCCTCAAGGTGCAGCGAAGAGCGGTTAAAAATGTCGCCGGTCCTGATGCCCACGCCGGTTTCCGTGGAGAGAAAATAGCTGATGGGGTTCATCAAGAAATCCGGGATGATGCCCAGGGCGTCGCGAAGGTTGGAGGGGCCCAGCAGGGGCAAAACGATAGGAAAGCCCTCTCCCACGCGGTAGGCGCCCAAGGTCTGGCCGAAGTCCTCATCCCCCCGGCGCCAGCCCAGCAGCTTGTCCGCCGGATCGAAAAGCCCGCCGATTCCGGCCGTGGAATTGACCAGAAACCGGCCCAATTCGGTCCCCGCCTTCTTGAATTTGAGCTGAAACAGCGAATTGCCGAAGCGCGCCGGGAAGGCGCAATTGTCGAAGGCGCGCGTGATGGCGACCCTCGCGGACTCCGGGACCGCCTTGGCGTAGACTTTGGCCGAGGGCTTCCACACCCACAGATAGGCCTTGTCGTTGAAATGGAACATGAAGCGGTTGTATCCGCTCAACGGATCGAAGACCTTCTTCGCGGGTCCCTCCTCCTTCCCGTTGGCGAACTCTTCAAATCCCTCAAACTCGGCCGCCTCGCCTTGTTCCTGCGGCGGCGCGCTTTGCGCCCGGACGGCGGCCGGTGGAACCCCCAGCAAAAAGCAGATGAGAAGCGATGCCGCTATGGGGCGAAATCCTTTGTCCATACCGATAAAGGGACATTTTATTATTTTTTGGCCGCTGGGACATGGGTCCAAAGACCTACGCCCCGGACCCCCCAAGCCCTGAGGGGCGCTGGGGCCGGGAGCGGCATCTCTGGGATGCCGGTTTTCAGGAAGCGCTTTTAAATTTTAGATTCTTTTTGGCTGCCTGGGCGCGGATGGCCTTGAGCATGGCCTGGTCCAAAGTCGCTTTTCCACCCTGGCCCCCTTTACTTTCCGTCTGCGCGATGTAGCGGGCGCGGGCGCTGTTGAGCCGGTTGATGTTTTTCTGAATCTCTTTTCTTTCCTGCGCCTTTTTACGGATATAGCTTGCCAGTTCTCCGGGTTTCATGGATCTTAAATCCGACGGCAAATCCTCTTTTTTTAGATCCCCGACTTTAAGTTTCCCGCTCCCCTCTTCGCCCACCAAGTCCCACGAAGCGGCGGCGCTGTACTGAGCATTGGCTTTAAAAACGGCCCTCTCGGCGGCGGCGCCGGCCGCGAGGCCGAAACTGGCCGCATTTTTGTCCTGGGCTGCCTGTCTTTGATACGCTTCCCGGCCCCGAGCTCCATAAGGAATATAGGTCTTGTTGAGCTCTCCTCCCAGCCTTTGTATCTCCGCGTCTTGAGGCGCCTCGATGGCGGCGGCGCGGATTACTTGTTCGATGGCGAGATAATCCCCGCCGCCCGCTTCGGCGCCCGCTTTCCATTGGGTGGAAACGCCCTCCTGGCGGCTGCCGCAGAATATCGTGTTGACCACGACCCCCTTGCCCACGGCCGCGGCGACGGCTTCCCGGAAATCCACGGGGCCCTGAGTGAAGGGCTCGTTGCCGGCGATGAAAATGGCCTTATAGACGTCGGCATGCTTGTCCCACTCAAGGCCGCCGGCGGCGTCTTTAATGACCGCTCCGGCAAATTCCTCTCCTCCGCGCGTGGTCAAGGCGAAGAGCTTCTCCGAAACATCATCCAAGTCCGCGGTCAACGGAAGGACCTGCCTTATATAGCGTTCTCCCGCGCTCAAGTTGTCGTTTCCATACTCGTACAGGGCGACTTGAATCACGGGGCTGGCGCCGTCCCTCTCGGAGGAGGCAAGCTCGTTGACGATTTTCCATATCTGGGTCTTGGCTTGGGAGATGAGGCCGTCCATGCTGTTGCTCGTGTCGAGCAGGACGGCCAATTGAATCAGCGGCTTGCCCAGGAAAGAGCTCCTGGGGCCGGAGTCGCCCGGAAGCGCCGGCGGCGCAGTGAGACCGGCAGTGGAGGAGGGCGGCTCCGGCTTGGCCCCAGGAATCTTTACAGGAGAATCGGACCATGTCCTTTCGATTTTCGCCCGGCCGGCCGCGAGGATTCTGCCGGTCTCGGCCTCGATCACTCTAGCGTTGACCTCCGTTTTGCCTTTGCGCAAATCATTCAATGTTCCGGTGACCACCGCGCCCACCCCCAAAACCTTTCCCAATTCCTTGGTGGTCGCGGAATCAACGGCGCCCGCGGCCTCCAGCTTCATTTCCTCCATCACCTTCCTTAATAGGCTCCTTTCGATGACCTTGACTTTGCCGCCTTCCACGAGAAAGGTGGTCAGGCGTTCCTGAATGATGGAGGATCCGCTGCTGAGGGCCCCTCCGGGATAGGGAAAATCCAATACCGCCACCTTTTTATTCTCCTGGTCCCGGAGCCCCTTGCCCAGCTTCCCCGCCAGCCTCTCCAGCGGCTCAGCCCCCGCCGCGCTGGATAGCGCCGCCAGCCATATCCCCGCCAAAAGCATCTTCCCGAACCCTTTCATATCGAACCTCCCCCCCGATTTCCCTATTCATGAGACACCTGCGGCGCCAAAAAGTTCCCGCCCGCCGAAATTTTACGCCGGACGAGCAGAAGCGGGATTCGGTTTTATTTAGCGTTGGAGCCGGGCAGGCAATCTGGTTGGTGGACAGAACTGATGTCCGAGACAGGCCGCCCAACGGGCGGCCGTCTTGTTTTAGGGCTACCAAAGGCAGGCTGTACTCGATGGTCCCGCCGCGCTTCTTCTCGATGGTGATGCGCTTGACCCAGGTCCGCAGTCAGGACTTGCGCTCCATGAGCGTCCCTTCCGCGAGCAACTCGCGCAAGTCCTCGACACAGCGCCGGACTTCTGCGCCGCTGACCTTGAGCGGCGAGGCCTCTTGCGCGATGATCTCGCGCTTCTGCTCCTCCGCGGCCTCGATCTCCTGGCGCAGCGCCTTGATGCGCGGCCCGAGAGCGCCACGCGTGTTCTGCCCCGGGATGTCCTCAAGGCGCTCAACAAAGATGAGTGCGCGGGTTGGGAGTTCGTGGCCGCCAGGATATCGACTACAACGGGTGAGTACGCGAAGGAGCTGGGATTTGACAGTGGAAGGCGAAGCGTAATTTGAAGCATTTTGTTGAGCTGGGCCTTCTTCTCCGCTCCGGCCAGGGCCGCGCAACAAAATATCAGGTGCGAAAATAGTGTCACGATTTCCCGGTTGCCTGCCCATTCGATCCCCTCTCGGGACATTTATTGGGACAAAGCGTCCCGATTCCCTGCCTGTAGTCTGATCCAAATACATTATTTAATGCATTATATATGATACTGCTATATTTTATCTATTGACACAGCCTGCCCGGTTTGCTAAAATATACTCAGCATTTATGATGCAGTATATTAAAATGGAGCACGCACCAATATGACTGGCGACGAATACCTAAGAGGAATCCTCGGCAAGTATGCGGTAAACGCTGTCGGGGCGAAGGCGGCTGGGCGGGGAATTTATCCAGTGCTGCAAAAGTGGAGCAATGGATATATGGTATCGGCCGATTTCTCCGGGTCGCTCGCGAAAGGCACTGGTATATCCATCGGCACTGATGCGGACATCTTCATTTCAGTCGCATCAAACACGCCCAGCACACTCGCGGAGATGTACGGCACGCTGTATACGGCCGTTTCGAGCGCCGGGTATCCAGCTCGAAAGCAGGACGTTTCAATCGGCACGAAGATCAATGGATACACGATCGATCTGGTTCCCGGCAAGCGCCAATCTCAGTATGGCGATGACCACAGTCTCTACCGGAATAAGGCGCAGACTTGGACTCAGACAAACATCGCAAAGCATATTGACTATGTTCGGCAGAGCAATCGAATTGATGAAATACGGATACTGAAGACATGGCGTCAACTCCATGGTCTTGAGTTCCCTTCGTTTTATCTCGAAATGGCCGTGATCGACGCACTGAGGTACGCAAGGGTTGGGAGCTTGTCCGCAAACGTGCTGAGTGCCCTAGACCACTTTCGTGACAAAATCGAGTCCGTACGATACATCGATCCTGCAAATTCGAACAACATAGTGTCTGACGATTGCTCAGTCGCCGAGAAACGGGCGATTGCCCGGCAGGCCGCGAGTTCTCAAGCAGAGCGGGCGTGGGAAAGCATTGTCTGGTAAAAATGAATAAGGCAAAAGCAGCCGCAGCAGTTGATGGTAAAGCGTTTCTCCGCGCAGCCTTCGCGGCGGAGCAAAAGGTCCTTGCGGTTGAACTTGAGCTTTCGTCGGCGTCAATAACACACGACGGGATCATGGGCGAGGTCAATGAACAACACTTCATTCGAGCTCTGCGCAAATATTTGCCCAAAAGGTATGCGGTCGAGCACGGCATCGTCATTGACTCTAATGGCGCCACCAGCGATCAAATTGACATCGTAATCTTCGATCAGCAGTATACGCCCACGCTTCTGGACCAGCAAGCCCATCGGTTCATCCCGGCAGAAGCGGTTTATTGCGTCCTGGAAGTTAAGCCAACAATTAACAGGAACTACCTCCAGTATGCTGGCAAGAAGGCTGAATCTGTTAGGACGCTTTACCGAACGAGCGTTCCAATTCCCCACGCCGGTGGCGAGCATCCTGCGAAGCCCCTCTTCCCCATCGTCGCCGGCATGGTCGCGCCGAAGATCCATTGGCGTGAAGGTATTGCGAGCCAGCCTTTCCTTTCATGTCTGAATTCCCTTCAGGGAGACCAAAGACTCGATTGCGGGCTTGCCCTATGCGATAGCGCCTTTGATCTCTATGATGCGCAGTTATTGACCTTTGCATAAGTAATGGAAAAACTCGTCCAGTTTAGCTATCCTGTGGG